>JAFADQ010000108.1 GCA_023424725.1 Bacteroidota bacterium | reverse complement strand
GGGCGGCAGTGGAAGTGTAGAAGGAGAGGTGAATGAAGATAAAATCACCCTCGCTCCGGAATCTTTTGTAGTGCTGCAGAGCAAGTAAAGTAAACGGCCCACGTTCCCTCGCTCGCATCTTGCGAGTGTGAGTTACGGTTGGCCTCTGGCCTATACTTACCAGTCTGTAGCCTGCCGATCCGGATCACCAGGCTACAGCCTGGTCTGTTATTTACAGCGGCAGGATGCCACAAAATAGCTCACACTCGCAAGATGCGAGCGAGGGGCCCTGCACAGTAAGAAAAACCCGCAAACAATTATCAACCAACAAAAACTAAAACTCCCTCAACTCAAAACCCAATACTCAAAGCCCAATACTTTTCATGAACAAATACATCTGTATTCACGGTCACTTTTACCAGCCGCCACGCGAAAATCCGTGGCTGAACGAGGTAGAGCTGCAGGAAACGGCTGCGCCCTACCACGATTGGAACGAGCGCATCACCGACGAATGCTATGCCCGTAATTCTGCTTCAAGAATACTGGGCGCCGACGATGTAATTGTAGATATTATGAACAATTACGGCTATATCAGTTACAACTTTGGCCCGACGTTGCTTGCGTGGTTAGAGCGCAAACAACCCATTACGTATAAGCGTATTCTGGACGCGGACAAGGAAAGTCAGCGGCGGTTTTCGGGCCATGGCTCGGCGCTGGCGCAGGCATACAACCACATGGTTATGCCGCTTGCCAACACCCGCGACAAGCACACGCAGGTTATCTGGGGTATTTACGATTTTAGAAAGCGATTCGGCCGCTACCCGGAAGGCATGTGGCTGGGAGAAACTGCCGCAGATACCGAAACTCTGGAAGTACTGGCAGAACACAGCATTACATTTACCATTCTTTCGCCGTACCAGGCAAAAAATTACAGAAAGATTGGCGACGGCAGATGGTTAGACGCTACCGGGGCAAAAATTGACCCCCGCAGGCCTTACCTGTGCAATTTACCTTCCGGAAAAAGCATTGTGCTATTCTTCTACAATGCGCCGGTTTCGCAGGCTGTAGCCTTCGAAAAGTTGCTCATCAGCGGGGAAAAGTTTGCCGGCAAACTCACCGGCGGGCTCGATAGAAACAGCTCTGAGCCGCAGCTCATGCACATCGCCACCGACGGCGAAACGTATGGTCATCACCACCGGTTCGGCGAAATGGCGCTGTCTTACGCGCTTTACCACATCGGGAAAGAAAAGCTGGCAAAGCTGACCATTTACGGCGAGTTTCTGGAAAAGAATCCGCCGGAATACGAGGTCCAGATCATAGAAAATTCGTCCTGGAGTTGCGCGCACGGTGTGGAGCGGTGGCGAAGCAACTGCGGTTGCCACACCGGCGGCAAAGAGGGCTGGAACCAGGAATGGCGCGGGCCACTGCGCAAGGCTTTCGATTGGTTGCGCGACACGCTGGAGCCTCTTTATGTGCAGGAAATGCAAAAGCTTGGAGTTACAGCACCCTGGAAAACCCGCAACGCGTATATAGAGGTGATTATGGACCGCACGGAGGAGAATGTGCTCCGGTTTATGAAAGAACATGGCAGCCGTGAGCTGAATCGTAAAGAGCAAATCGCTTTTCTGAGATTGCAGGAAATGCAATACCATGCTATGCTGATGTACACCAGTTGCGGCTGGTTTTTCGATGAAGTTACCGGTATAGAAACCACGCAGGATATTTTTTATGCCGCACGCGCCTTACAGCTTGCCAGCACTATTAGCGGAAAAGATTACGAACCTGACTTTCTAAAGCTGCTCGAGAAGGCGGAAAGCAATATAAAAGAGCAGGGAAATGCAGCCGAAACCTACAAAAAACTGATAAAACCTACCATGCTCAATATGCTTCGGGTAGGAGCCCATTATGCCGTTGCATCGCTCTTCGCAAAAGACCCGGAGAAAATGAATCTCTACAGTTATTGGGCCACTTCAGAACACTATGAGCTGCTATCGGCAGGGCGGCAAAAATTGGCCATCGGCAGGGCGAAAATCTGTTCCGGCATTACCTGGGAAGAAACGATCATCACGTTTGCGGTGCTGCACGTTGGCGACCATCAGTTATTTGGTGGTGTGCGCGAATATATTGATATTGAGTCGTTTAATCAATTGCATACAGAGCTTTCGGAAGCATTTAAGAAAGGTTTAATATCCGAAGTAATGATGCTGCTCGATAAGCATTTTCAATCGCATAATTATTCGTTCTGGCATTTGTTTAAAGACGATCAGCGGAAGATTCTGAATACCGTTTTGCACCAAACCATCAGCACCATCGAAACCCAGTTCGAGCAGGTTTACGACAACCACCACTCGCTCATCAACGCGATGAAAGAGCTGGACATGACTATTCCGGAACCACTGCAGCTTACGGTAAACCACATCATTAATTCGCGGTTGCAGCAAGAGCTTCGCGCTGCGGAAATAGACGTGAAAACTATGAAGCAGCTGTTTAAAGAAGCCAGCCGTATGAACGTGAAAATCAGCCGTAAAGTGCTGGAATACCAGGCATCTAAACAAGTTACGAAACTGGCCGAGCGGCTGGAAGAAAACCCGCATGAAAAAGCACGTTTAGAAAAGCTGGTTAAGCTGCTTAAAGTGTTGAACAATTCGCCGCTAAGGCCCGAATACTGGCAGGCGCAGAACATCGTATTCCGGCTGCGAAAAAACGTATATGCCGGCATAGAAACAAATGCTATAACAGGCGATGAGGCCGCTGCAAAATGGTGCAACCAGTTTGGCGAGTTGCTCGAAAAATTAAAGATGAAAGTATAAATATGGTCTATATTCCTTCCTCCACGTATCGCCTGCAGTTGTCGGCGGAGTTTACTTTAAAAGATGTGCGCCGCATTTTGCCGTACCTGCACCAGTTGGGCATTAGCACCATTTACGCGGCGCCTTTATTTAAAGCCCGCAGCGGCAGCGGGCACGGCTACGATGTTGCCGAAGCCCACCTGGTAGGCCCGGAAATTGGCACGATAGAAGAACTGGAGCAACTGGCCGAAGAGCTGAAGCACTACAACATGGGCTGGCTGCAGGACATTGTGCCCAACCACATGGTTTTTCATCCGGAAAATACCTGGCTGATGGATGTGCTGGAGAAAGGGCAGAAATCTAATTATGCCAGCTTTTTCGACATCAATTTCGCGCATCCAGAGTTTGAAGGAAAGCTGATGGTGCCTTTCCTGGGCGAGCCGCTGGAGAAGATTTTACAGCAAAATCAACTACAACTAACCTTCACCGAAAACGGGTTTCACGTGTGTTATTCCGATACGCATTATCCGGCCAGCATTAGCCTGTACGAGCCAATTTTGCAGGCGTTACAGGGTAAAATACAAGATTCCGGCGCTTCAGAAAAACTCAAAAACCGCAATGATCATTTGCTGCAGGTTCTGGCTTCCGACAAGTTAGATTTACCGCTTTGGCAACAAATAAAATACAATCTTCACCAGACAATTACGCAAGACCAAAACCTGAAGAAAGCGCTGGAAGAAACGCTAAATTACTTTAACAATAATACCCAAAAGCTACACGAATTACTAAACCTGCAATTTTACCGGCTTTGGTTTTGGCAGGAGAGCGAAAAGCGCATTAATTACCGCCGTTTTTTTACCGTAAACGAGCTGATTTGTTTAGCCATAGAACGGCCGGAAGTGTTCGGGTATTATCACCGTTTTATTAAGCAGCTAACCGGCCAGGGCATTTTTCAGGGTTTGCGCGTGGACCATATAGACGGACTTTTAGACCCCGATACGTACCTGGAAAGACTTCGTG
>JAFADQ010000105.1 GCA_023424725.1 Bacteroidota bacterium | reverse complement strand
GCTCTGGGCCATCCGGAAACCATTTCGTACCTGAAAGAGCTGGGAATTACGGCGGTAGAGTTAATGCCTGTGCATCATTTTATAACCGACCGTTATCTGGCCGAAAAAAACTTAACCAACTACTGGGGATATAACACTATCGGCTTTTTTGCGCCCGATGTTCGTTACTCCGGCAACGGCAGGCACGGGCAGCAGGTAACCGAGTTTAAAGAAATGGTAAAGGCGCTGCACAAAGAAGGAATTGAAGTGATTTTAGATGTGGTGTATAACCATACCGGCGAGGGAAACCACATGGGGCCAACCTTGTCGTTTAAAGGAATAGACAATGCTTCTTATTACCGGTTAACTGCCGATAACCCGCGTTATTACATGGATTATACCGGCACCGGAAACACGCTTAACTCTAACCTTCCCAGCGTGTTACGCTTAATAATGGATAGCCTGCGCTACTGGATTTTGGAGATGCACGTAGATGGTTTCCGCTTCGATCTGGCCTCTGCCTTAGCACGCGAACTGCACGAAGTAGACCGGCTGAGCGCCTTTTTCGATATCATTCATCAAGACCCGGTAATATCGCAGGTAAAATTGATAGCCGAGCCCTGGGATGTGGGCGAAGGTGGCTACCAGGTGGGTAATTTTCCACCCGGCTGGACCGAGTGGAACGGGAAATACCGCGACTGTATGCGCGATTACTGGCGCGGCGAAAACAGCATGCTGGCCGAGTTTGCCGAACGTTTTACCGGTAGCTCAGACCTTTACCGCGACGATTACCGCCGCCCCACCGCAAGCATTAATTTTATAACCGCCCACGATGGATTTACACTGCACGACCTGGTATCGTACAACGAAAAACACAACGAAGAAAACGGCGAAAACAACAACGACGGCGATAGCCATAACAGGTCGTGGAACTGCGGCGCGGAAGGCGAAACAGACGACCCTAAGATCATAGCGCTCAGAAATCAGCAGAAACGAAATTTCCTTACCACGCTTTTTCTCTCGCAGGGCGTGCCCATGCTGGTGGCCGGCGATGAGATTGGCCGAACCCAGAAAGGCAACAACAACGCTTATTGCCAGGACAACGAAACTTCGTGGCTAAACTGGAAAGATGCCGATACAGAACTGCTTCAATTCACTCAGAAGCTTATAAAACTACGAAAAGATCATCCGGTTTTTTGTAGAAGGCGCTGGTTTCAGGGGCAGCCGATTAAGGGTGCCGGAGTAGAAGATATTGCCTGGTTTTTGCCGGAAGGCACCGAAATGGACGATCATCATTGGGAACACGATTTCGCAAAATCGCTGGGCGTGTTTTTAAATGGCCGCGGCATACATTCTGTAGGTACTAAAGGCGAGCAAATTATAGACGACAGCTTTTATGTGATTTTTAACGCTTACCACAAAGAGCTAAATTATACAATTCCGCCAAAAAAATACGGCGCGCAATGGACTAAAATTGTAGACACCTCCGAAAGCCGTGTGGAGGAAGAAGGTGTTACCTACAAAGCCTCCGAAACAATAAAAGTACAAGGCAGGTCGGTAGTGGTATTGCACCGGCCTTGTTAAGCAAAATCATCTACTGTTTAAGCAAAATCAGCTATTGTTTTTAGGGCAATTTTCTGCTCTGGCAAACAGTTTTTTGCCCTTCGCAGCTTATTAATTTTGAAATAAACTGATGGTTAATAATATCTGATTGCAAAATTAGATCAGTCGCATTTTTCATCTACCAACATATAAACAGAAAGAGCAACTTAGGATTACTTAATAATTTTTCTAAATTGCATCTAATAAACCTCTTGTTGTTTGGCTATGAAAAAGGTGGCAAGGCTTATATTTTCTGTTGTGGCGGCAGTGTTTTTGGCCTCTGCAGCCCGTGGGCAGCAGTTTGAGCGCAGCCTCCAGCTTGGCGATGCGCTGCAGAACAGAGTGAGCGCGACCGTTGCGGGAACAAATGGTACATATTATGTGGCAGGCAATACCCGGCAGGATTCGTTACTCGGAATTGAGCCCGGATCTGTTGGCGCCTGTAATTTCGTAGCTAAATTCGATTCGGCGGGTACATTGCTCTGGGTGCTGAAATCTTATTACACCAGCCATGAAAGCGTAAGCGCTATGGCAACCGATGGCAGTGGCAATTTGTATATAACCGGACAAAAAGGTTCGGGGCATACATCCTTCGCGGCAGATGGCAAATTACCCTTAAACCTCGACAACACTACCAACAATATAGCCCTGTTTTTACTGAAATTAGCCCCGGACGGCAACGGCCTTTGGGGAAAATTATTTACCTGCACCGGTGGAATTGCCCCTACCAGCATTTCGGCAGGCGCGCATAATAATGTGTACGTAACCGGAGGCTTTACCCGCAAAGTAACTTTAGGCAACACCAGCCTTAATACCTTCGATTATTCTGATACAAACGGCAATTACCTGCAGGATGTATTCTTGGCAAGTTTTTCTGCCGCAAACGGAGCTCCGCAATGGGCAAAACAGGTTGGCTCGTTAAACCGTCACGATTTAGCCTCTGGTATTGGCTCAGATGCCCAGGGCAACGTGTACATAAGCGCTGCTATAGAAGGAGAAGCGAAAATTGGCGATGTAAATTTGGGCACATTTGCAAGCCAACGTCTGCTGCTAGCAAAATGCAGCCCTGCGGGTAACGTTGTGTGGGCTAAACCAATGGGAAACTACAGTGCGGTTTGGCCTTATAATCTGGTAGTAGATGCGTATGGAAACAGTTACCTTACCGGAGCGGCACATAACGGCCCCGTTAATTTAGGTGGCTTAGCCTTTACCCCATCTGGCACCGGCGGCGGAATGTTTTTAGCCAAATACACTCCATCGGGCCACGGCGAATGGATAAAGCATACAAGAATAAATTACCGCAGTTTAGCAACAGATAATGAACAAAACCTCTACGGAATAAGCACTTTGTACAGTGGCTTTCCGACAGATTCTCTTCACATAGCCGGGTTTGAGCATGAAGTTTCCGGCAATGCCGATTTTAGTGTAATAAAATACAATGCTTTGGGTACGGTGCAATGGATAAGGGCTGCCGGAGGATCCGGTTTAGAAGAAGGGCTCTCTGTTTGCGCCACCAGCAATGGCAAAATAATTGTTGCGGGCACTTTTACCGATTCTTCTTACATAGATGGTACCTTAATGCTTTCCAGAGGTTCTACAGATATTTTTGT
>JAFADQ010000086.1 GCA_023424725.1 Bacteroidota bacterium | reverse complement strand
TTTTGTTTGCATTAAAAAGAAACAAACAAGGAAGTATAAATAACAGAAGATTTTTCATCTACAGGAAAATACAGATTTTTATTTCGTAGCCAGAACGTTAGATAAATTGGAAATTGTATGCTTCTGGCCGCTTAGGGTAAAGGTGTTTACACCGGCAAATTCCAGCGCCTGCTGCAATTTATGGCAATCTTGGTTTTTGCATGTTTCTGCCGGTACCACAATCGCTCCGGATTTGCTGATAATAGCATTCAGTTTTCTGATTCCGCGGTCGTGTTTCAGCTTTTCTAAAATAATCGTGGCGTTCTCTGTATCCGGAGCATCTTTAATAATAAAACTAAAAGTTGTACCGGTTTTAGATCGCTCTATGGCATGGTTGCCATTAAAATGGGCGGTTTGAGCAGTTGCGCTTACCGACAGCATTAATAAAGAAAGGGAAAAAACTGAGGTCATGTGGTGGGTGTGTGAGGAACGCTCACGAATTCAGTTAAAAACGGGCTTATACCCAAGGGATGAAGGTTGGTTTATAGAAGGCAAAACCACAAGAAATCGTAAAACGATATTATAAGGCATTCTGGCAATTAAAACAACGTCAAAAATACAGAATTTAACATTCTGATTGACACCTCATTCTAAAAATTATTTCAAGTATCAGAATTTTAATACAAGAATTAAACTTTTAAAAGTATTGTCGTCTTTAGTTTTACCTTTTAGCAATTTTCACTTCCTTTTTATTGGCATTTAACTTCTTTTTAGTTTGCTTCCTGTTCTTAATCTTAAATTATAACAGACTGCTAGAAGCTAATTTTTATCGGATACAAATCTGTGCTATCTTTCACTTTCTATAGCATCGCGATGAATGAAGCGAGGATCATTTCTGAACTTAAAGCCCTCGGCAACCCAAAAAACGTTGCCATCTGGCATGCCTGTGGGGTTAAGCCCAACCACACCTTTTTTGGTGTTAGCATAACTAACCTTAAAAAACTGGCCAGGAAAATAAAGCGCGATCATGCCCTGGCAGTGGCCCTCTGGGATGCCGGTGTGCACGACGCGCGCTTGCTGGCCACCTTTATAGAAGAGCCAAAAAAGGTAAACGAAATGCAGCTTTCCAGGCAAGTTTGCAGCATTTGCACGCCCGATGTAAGCGATAAGTTTGTAACCAACGTGGTGCTAAAAACCCCGTTTGCCCAATCGTTTGCATCGCAATGGATAAACCGCAACGAGGAGTTTATTAAACAGTGCGGCTATTTGCTGATAGCTGGGATGGCCAAAAAAACGGGCACTACAAGCGATGCTTTCTTTTCTTTTTACCTCACCAAAATTGCCGCAGAAATAAGCGCCGAACGAAACTGGGTGCGCGAGGCCATGAACCTGGCGATTATTTCCATAGGCAAGCGAAGCAAAAATCTCCAGAATAAGGCACTGCAACTCTTAGAAAACACCGCACCGGTAAGGGTTGATTACGGCACCTCGTCGTGTACCGCGCCCGATGCCAAAACAGCCTTGCGAAAGCATCTGTTTTGAGTTAACAATCTGGTTAATTATCGGGTTAAACCTTATTTTTTAATTTTTTTTATTTGCCAGGCAACCTCTGCCCTGTTTGTTGCATCTTGTTATCAGAAGCAGCAATTTGCGGTTCCGGAAATAATATCGGGCAAAAGCTGTAACGGCCAAAAACATAGCCACCTGCGCCTAAAAAGCGTTTAGCTGCCATTTCTCCACCCTTTAACTTTAACGAAAATTGCTAATTTATATTGGAGGAGCTAAAATTTAAAAGGTATTATGCATTACAAGGTACCTTTTTATATATCTTTGCATCATTCTAAAAAAACACATATTAAACAAAACCAAAAACCTGAACATACCACTATGAAAACTCTTCTCATTATCGCAATTATTGCCACAACCATTTTTGCAGGCAACAAAACAGAAGCCGTGGCCATGGCTGGCCTGGAGGGCAAAAAGTTTGAACTATCGCTAAAAAAAGGATTGCTAAGGCTGTATAACCCAAGAGCAAAAACTACCGAAGTGGTGGTTCCGAAAGAAAGCGACTACGAACTGCAGCAGGTTGCCGTAATAGAAAACGGATATAATGCAGATGAACCAGATGCCCTGGAATATTTGGCTGTGTATAAGCATACACAAAACAATAGCTTAAAACTGGTGCTGTATAATACACAAAACCAGGTGCAGCTTACCCTGGATTCTGTACAGACTATACACTTCGAGAGCTGCGACGATAACAGCCGCATTTTGCTGGAAAGAACCGGACCAAACGGGCAGTTAGAGCCCGAAGCACTACTGGTGCCGGGTTGCATACAGTTAGCCCAATAGGGATAGTTAGATATAGTAGATTTCAACAAAGTAAAAAGCGGGCTTCTGGCCTGCTTTTTCTTTTTGGTTTAATTGTAAAGGCATTTTTGCATCGGATAGGAGCGAAGAGTTACGCAAAGCGCGCAAAGTTCTTTTGTTTAAGGTAGTTTATATTCTAAAATCTTGGGCTTAACTTTATTTGAACTTGGCCTTAAGTTACTTTCTATAATAACCGAAAAGCACGTGGCTGCAAAGGCCAAAATATATAGCGCCGGGCAC
>JAFADQ010000074.1 GCA_023424725.1 Bacteroidota bacterium | reverse complement strand
CAAAAAATAATGCCCTGCGCCTCTATATCTTTATAACGAACTAATTCTGATGTAAGTACAAGATTCCCGAAATCAAAATCCTGGTCTAAAATCTGATGCTGGGCAAGCAAATAATCGCGGTAGGCCTGCAGCATTTCCGGCAGGTTTACGTACCCTGCAAGCCTCACTTTTATGCCTCCGAAAGCAGAATTTATAGCCGGGTTTTCGCACTCTGTCCAGTCAGTATCCAGAAATTGCTCTACGTGCGGGTCGGCGCTTTTTGCCATCCAGTTATTCTGATCTTCTATAGACGAAAACAAGCGGATAAGCGGCAAAGGATGAAAAAAACGGCTGTTCAGAAAATCTTCAAACTCCTTGTAAAAACTATGCGCGGCCGGAATAAACTCGGCAGCTTTCCAGGAAACCGACACGCGTTTGCCCGCAATAGGATTTAGTAAACCGGCAGCAACTTTAGAAGCCGTATTTTCTCTGAATTTATCTATAACAACAATTTTACAACCTCTTTTTTGCAGCGTATGGGCCAATATAGTGCCTGCCAGGCCCTGTCCTACAATCAGAAAATCGATTTTCATGGGCACAAGGTACAAACAACGGCGCGGTATTTCGTAATTTGCAGCCTCATGTGCTGCCGCGCCCCGTTTTTTGGTGCCCGCAGCCCGCTGTTTTGTGTTGTATGAAGATAAAATCGTTTACTTTTAATCCGTTCTCGGAAAATACCTACGTAGTGTACGACAGCTCTAACGAGTGCGCCATTATAGATCCGGGCTGTTATACAAAGCAGGAAGTTGCCGAACTGAAGCAGTTTATTGCCGAAAATAACCTGAAGCCGGTGCTTTTGCTGAACACGCATTGCCACGTAGACCATGTGCTGGGCAACAAAGCCATAGCCGGCGCCTACAACCTGGAGTTGCAAATTCATAAAGCCGATTTAGATATTTTGCGCTCTGTAGCCGCCTACGCGCCCAATTACGGCATAGTGAATTACGAAGAGCAACTGCCCGGCGCTTACCTGGAAGAAGGAAAAGACGTAACGTTTGGCACTACAACGCTGGAAGTTATTTTTTGCCCCGGCCACGCGCCAGGCCACGTGGTTTTTTACCACAAACAAAGCGGCAACATTATTGGCGGCGATGTGTTGTTTAAGCGCAGCATTGGCCGTACCGATTTGCCGGGCGGCGACCACGACACGCTTATAAAAAGTATTCAGGATAAACTCTTTATTTTGCCCGACGAAACGGTAGTGCACCCCGGCCATGGCCCCGAAACCACTATTGGCGAAGAAAAATCGTACAACCCATTTTGCGCCATAAAATAACCAGCATTTATGCAACGCGTACGCCGACACATACCAAACGCCGTTACCTGCCTTAACCTGCTTTCGGGCTGCGTGGCCATTGTGCTTGCCCTGCAGGGCGAAGTAGTAATAGCGGCAATTCTGGTTGGCCCGGCGGCTTTTTTCGATTTTTGCGACGGCATGGTGGCCCGCATTTTAAAAGCACCCAGCGAAATAGGCAAACAGCTAGATTCGCTGGCCGATATGGTATCTTTTGGCGTGCTGCCCGGCGTTATTATGCTTAAATTGCTGGAGCGGTCAATTAACGATAATAACCTGGAGTACACTTACCCCGATTCGGTGCCTTTTTTGGCCTTCGCAGGTTTTATAATTACCGTTTTTTCGGCGCTGCGGCTGGCAAAGTTTAATGTAGATACCCGGCAAACAACCTCGTTTATTGGGTTGCCTACGCCGGCCTGCACCTTGCTGGTGGCATCGCTGCCGCTTATTGTAGAATACGATCAGTTTGGTTTGGCTTCTGTAATTTTGCAGCCGTTTACTTTATTGGCGCTGTCGGTGGTTTTGGCCGGGCTGCTGGTGGCAGAATTGCCCCTGTTTGCGCTTAAATTCAAAAGCCTGCGCTGGAACGATAACAAGATCAGGTTCATATTCGTGATTTGTGCTGTGGTGCTTGCCCTGGTATTACAAGTGGCCGCCGTGCCGCTAATTATTTTGCTTTACATTCTTTTATCTATATTTTCTTTACGATTCTCTTTATGAAATTCACCGCTGAGATTGATGTGATGCCACGCCCCGAATTGTTAGACCCGCAAGGCAAAGCCGTGTTGCTGGGGCTTCAGAACCTTGGAATAAACGATGCCGGCTCTGTGCGCGTTGGCAAGCACATAACCCTGCAACTGGAAGCCGAAAACGAGCAAAAAGCCCGCGAAATGGTAGACACCGCCTGCAAAAAATTGCTCGCTAACCTTATTATGGAGCAGTATAGTTATGAATTAACAGCTAATTAAAGTATCTTTAAATGCAATATTTCGGGCGGTGCAAAAGTTATTGTTATGCAGATCGCTGAACTACTTGCCGTGGCGGCCTGTTATAAACCGTCTGAAATACTGTATGCTTAAAGTTAGAGTCGGATTATCGTGTTTGCCGCTTGCCTTTTTTATGGCAGCCGGCTTGCTTACTAGTAATAATGTTAAGGCGCAGGCTGTAAGGTCCGGCGCGGTTACTTCTGTTCCTGTTTCGCGCGGGCCGGCAGCATCTAACACAATCGTCTGGAATGGCATTGTAGAGCTTAATAATGCCGGCCATAATAAAGGGCTTAATTTTGAAGGCGCCTATTTTACCCCGGAAGGCCTGCCCGAGCTTACCCTTATTTTTAAAAACCAGGCATTAGAAAACCTGCAGCTTACCAACACCACCTACGAGCCGCTAACTACAGCAGAGGCTGCCGTTGTGCCTGCCTCGTATAAATCTGCCCAGCCGCAAATTGCATCGGGCATTGGTCTGGAAGAAGGGCAGCCTAATACGGTGGTAACCATAATTCCGCTACGGGTAAATGCCGCTACCGGCCAAAAAGAAAAACTGGTTAGTTTCTCTTACACTTCGCAGCCTGCGCGCAATATTCCGAAGGCGCGCACAACAAACAATTCTACTTTCGGCACCAGCTCGGTGCTTAATTCTTCTAACGATTTTTACCGCGTAGGCATAACCGAAGATGGCATCTATAAAATAGACCGTCAGTTTTTGGCCAGCCTGGGGCTAAACCCCGACCAGGTAAACCCAAATAACCTGCAGGTATACGGCAACGGCGGCGGTATGC
>JAFADQ010000036.1 GCA_023424725.1 Bacteroidota bacterium | reverse complement strand
GCAAAAATTGCTCCATTGCGAGATAAAAATCGGCCGCACGCACAAAAGTTCTGCCAAATAATTTATTTTTACGGAAGCAGGACGACGAACAGCAGTAGACAGGACGAAGCGAAGGTATGCAAAGACTAGATTTAAAACAGTTATTAGGGCAGAAACTCTCTCCGCAGCAGATACAGTTTATCAAGCTGCTGCAGATCCCGACCGTGGAGCTCGAGGCCCGCATAAAGGAGGAAATGGAGATAAATCCGGCGCTGGAAGAAGGCGACGAAGAGTTTGGCGACACCGCCGACAACGAGCCCACCGACACCCTGGACAACGACGAGGACATGGACGGTGACGATTTTAACGACGACACCGGCATTATGGAAGAAGAACGCCCCGAGCGTGACGACGAAGCCGACCTGGACCTGGACGATTACCTGGGCGATGACGACATCGGCGGCTACAAAATGCAGGGCGACGGCCCCGACCCCGACGATGACGACCGCGACATGCCACTGGCCGGAGGCAAGTCTTTTACTGAATCGCTGCTCGACCAGCTCGGCTTCCTGAGGCTATCGGAGCGACAGGAAATAATCGGCCGCCAGCTTATCGGAAGTATTGATGCTGATGGTTATTTGCGCCGCGATTTGTACGCTATATCTAACGACCTTGCTTTCGGGCAAAACATTGAAGCTTCGGAAGACGAAATAGAACAGGTTTTAAAGCTGATCCAGCAGTTCGATCCGGCCGGTATTGCCGCTCGCGACCTGCAGGAATGCCTCTTGCTCCAGCTCGAGCGCCGCGAGCAAACCGAAGACGTGCAAAATGCCACCCGCATTCTCTCCGAAACCTTTACCGAGTTCACCAAAAAGCACTACGATAAAATAGAAAGCAAGCTGGGAATAGATGACGAGCAGTTGAAAGACGCCATCAACGTAATCCTGAAGCTTAACCCGAAACCCGGCGAAACCAGCAGCGGAACCGCCAAGCCACAATACGTAATTCCGGATTTTATTTTAACGAACGATAATGGCGTAATCAACCTGTCGCTCAACTCCCGCAACGCGCCCGATCTGCGCATCAGCCGCGAGTATGTAGATCTGTTTCAGGCCTACGATAAGAGCTCGAAGAAAGACAAAAAGCTGAAAGAAACCGTGGCCTTCGTGAAGCAAAAGCTCGACGCCGCCAAGTGGTTTATAGATGCCATAAAACAGCGCCAGAACACACTGCTCCGCACCATGGAGGCCATTGTGAATTACCAGAAAGAATTCTTCCTCACCGGCGACGAAAGCAAGCTGAAGCCGATGATATTGAAAGATATCGCCGAAGAAATTCAGATGGATATCAGCACCGTAAGCCGCGTGGCCAACAGCAAATACGTGCAAACCGAGTACGGCATCTACCCGCTTAAATACTTCTTCTCCGAAGGCATCGCTACTGATTCCGGCGAGGATGCTTCATCGCGCGAAGTGAAAGCCATCATCAAAGATATTATCGATGCCGAGAGCAAGCGCAAGCCTTTGAGTGATGATAAGATAGAGAAGATTCTGAATGAAAAAGGGTATAATATCGCGCGCAGAACGGTTGCCAAGTATCGGGAGCAGTTGAATATTCCGGTAGCGAGGTTGCGGCGAGAGTTGTAGTTTGTCTGAATTGGGATTGGTTGGATTGTTGGGATTTTTTGGATTGGCTGTAGGTGGGATCTTGGGTTATGGTGCGTGGTTTTTTGGTGCCTGCAGGCTAAAATCGGTGCTGCGCAAATTTAATTTACCTCTCATTGCCTGAAGGCATTTCTTCCTAAGGGAGAAAAGAATACGTAGCTCTGTTAAATTTCTGCCAGAGTTTTTTTTGAAAGCTGCTGTTACTTCTTCTCTCCCTGAGGGCTACGATTATGACACAAATAAGATAATACTTTAACCTGCCTCACTACGTGCCTTAGCCCCTTTAGGGGCGGCATATCGGTAGCTAAAATTTATTAGGTTGTAACTGAATCCCGTTAGGGATGAAATATTTTAACTTCGCATCAGAAAGGTGTTATCCCTAAAGGGATTCTGTTAGATTAACTTTCCTGTTTACTACCGATATATCGCCCCTAAAGGGGCTAAATGGTGTTGTTGTTGAGAAAGCGCTGGGATATTTGTGTCATAATCGCAGCTCCCACCGGGAGAGATGCCCGGAGGGCAGAGAGGGGTAAAACTAATTTGCGAGGCACCTTTTTTAACCTGTAGCGGCCAGGTTTTTGCCCATTACAGCCCAAAAATCGCCTTCCGGAAATCTGCGAAACCCTTTGTTTAATCTGCAACCTAAAAAGCCAGCCCGATAGCCACGCCAAACCTAATGGTAATGCCGTGCCACAGCTTGGTGTTAAACTCTACATCGTGTTTTTCGTCTTTGTGCTCTACATCGCCGCTGTTGTAGCCGGGGCCTATAAAGGCATCTAGCGTGAGTTTATTTTTGAAGATGGTTTGGGTGCCGATTAGTACGCCGCCGCCCCAGGTAACCAGTTCGGCTTCTGCGGTTTCGTTTACTTCGGTGGTAGTGGTAATGCCGGTTATGGTATCGGTAAAGGTGTAGGTGGCCAGGCGGTCTTTGCTGAAGCCAAGGTTTTGGTAGCGTAAATAACCGGCCACATACGCGCCTTTTAATACGCTTTTCTTTTTAGATAAATAATAGCGGTATTCGGGGGTAAAGGCAAAGCCGCGGGCAACGGTTTCGTTGTTTTTCATGCCGGTATACAGCAAGCCAAATTGCAGAGTGGCGTTGCGGCCAAAGGCGTATTCGTAAAATAAAGATCCGGTTCTAACGGCCGGGCTCAGCACGTTTACTTTTAAAATATTTTCCTGGGCAGAGGCTGCAGAGGGCAAAAATGCCGCCGCCGCAAACCAAAAAACAACAAGCTGTGCTAATTTTTTCACTATAACCCTGGCTGGCGAAAAACAAATGGCAGGCACGCGGCCGCCAATTTTTACCAAATTAGAAGAAACTTTGGCTACTTATCAAACTTTTTCGTTATCAGCAGGTAAATAAGCTATTAAGCCGCTGCTGCTGGGGCATTGTATTTGCCAGCCAGTTACGGTAAGCGCTTTGTATTTTCTACTTTTGTAGTTCTGGTTTTAATTTAATGCTGATGTATCCCCCTGTCCGGGAATCTCTGTGAATCGTACTCTCGCCACGCTTTTATCGGTAGTGTTTCATCCGCTGCTGATGCCCACTTTGCTGTTTTACATAATCTTGTTTCATGTGCCTGCCACGGCGCTGGGCATGACTCCGGAAGCGCGTAAAATGCTGCTCGGGCTTATTTTTGTTACTACGTATCTTATTCCGGGCGCTGCCACTTATTTGCTTTACCGTTCTGGCGCTATAGGTTCGTTAACCTTGGCAGAGCGAAGAGAACGGCGCCTGCCCTTGTTTTTTACCACGGTTTTTTACAGCCTCACCACC
>JAFADQ010000019.1 GCA_023424725.1 Bacteroidota bacterium | reverse complement strand
CCTTTACGCTGCGGAATAGGCACCGGAATAATTTCTTCTGCCAGCCTGCCGCTGTTTTTGGCCTTCGCAGCTTTTTGCTGAGACCAAACCGCAAAAGCATCCTGATCTTCGCGGGTAATTCCTTCGCGGTTCGCCAGATTTTCGGCGGTTTCGCCCATGCCGTCGGTGCCGAAAAGGTCGTGCAACTTGCTGTTCACGAAGCGCCACCCGAAGCTGGAATCGTACATTTTAGCATCGCGGCCATAAGCAGAGCTGGTTTTGGAAATAACCCAAGGGCCACGGGTCATGTTCTCTACTCCGCCGGCAACGTATATGTCTCCATCGCCCACATTTATGGCCCTTGCAGCCGCCACCGCCGCCGATAAACCGGAAGCGCACAAACGGTTAATGGTTTCGCCGGGAACCTCGAAAGGTAGGCCAGCCAATAGCAGCGACATACGGGCCACGTTGCGGTTATCTTCGCCGGCCTGGTTAGCGCAGCCTAAAATAACATCGGCTATCGCTTTGGGATCAACTGACGGATTTCGTTTCATCAGTTCTGCTATAACAAGGGCTGCCATGTCGTCGGGACGGACAGTTGCTAAGGTTCCGCCGAAGTTGCCGATGGGTGTGCGGATGCCGTCTATTAAATATGCCTGGTTCATTTATTAAAATAAAAAATGGCATAATCGAATATGCCATTAAGGTTAAGTTGGAAAGAAAATAAATGAAAGATAACTTTCACTTTTTACTATTGAAACTTAGGTTTAAAGAAAATTAATGGTTTTTATTTACCAAACCCTTATCGCTGATTCTTTTCCCAAGAGATACGGCAATTCCCAATAAAAGCGCCACAGAAACAGTAATCCACCATTGATCATTCCAAAATTTATTTCCTACCACTAAAAGTATGATCAATAACACTGCACTTATTACTAATGGAAATTTATCTTTCATGACAGGTAATTAACGTGTGGGCAATAATTTAAAGAATGGCAATTTAATAAATCTTTTCAATTAAGGAGGGCTTGATTTTTACTTTCGAGAAAAGAAATTGTTACAGAATTTCTTTGCCGGTGCGGTAAGCGGTTCCTTTAAATAAACCAATCAACACGCCTTTTTGATTCGTTATCCTGATAATATAAATGCTGATCTTGTTGCGGAGGCTTTCTTCGGTTACTTCGGCGGTTAAAATATCGCCTACAGCCCCGGCTTCGAGATAATCTATGGTTACGCTAAGCGCCACCGAAAACCTGCCCTGACTGTTGCAGGCAAGGCCGAAAGCAGTATCGGCGAGGGAATACGTTACGCCGCCGTGCAGGTTACCGAAGCCGTTCAGCATATCGTCGCGCACCGTCATGTGCAGTTTGCAGTAGCCCTCACGCACTTCGTCTACTTCTATTCCGAGAAGCTGAGCGAAGGTATCGCGCTGCCGCATGAGTTGGCTTATCTGTTGGGCTGTGGTCAAGGTGTTTTTGATGTCTGCAGGTTTTAAAGTTCAGCTCGGAAAACGCTTCCAGGTGCAAGCACGCTGGAAGGTTTCCTGGTTGGCAGTAGCTCAAGTGGTTCTAAAAACCTTCCAGCGTCCTTGCACCTGGAAGCGTTTGCCGGCACTCCGCTAAAAAAACGTCTGCTTTTCCTTCACCATTTTCCGCAACAACGGACTGGCGCGGTAACGGTCTTCGTGGTATTCTGCGTACAATTCATCTAACGTTTGCAGTACATTTTCCAGACCAAGTTCATCGGCCCAGGCAAGTAATCCTTTCGGATAGTTTACACCTTTGGTCATGGCGGTTTCCAGGTCGTCGCGGTTGGCTACGTGCAATGAAAGCGCATCAATGGCCTCGTTAATCAGCATTACCAAAATCCGGTTCAGAATGTAACGGCCAAGCTCATCATTTTTAGTTGGCTCGGGCTTAACTGCATTGTCGGAGTAGTTGTAAAAACCGCGGCCCGATTTTCGGCCGTAATAACCCGCTTCGAAGAGGCGCTTTTGGGTGAACGATGGTTTGTAGCGCGGGTCGAAAAAGAAGGCGGTGAAAACAGATTCGGTAACGCGGTAATTCACATCGTGGCCAATAAAATCCATCAGCGTAAATGGGCCCATCCGGAAATTGCCGAGCACGGTCATGGCCCAATCTATGGTAGCAATATCGGCAAGTCCTTCTTCCAGAATCCGGATCGCTTCGCCGTAAAAAGGGCGCGCTACACGGTTAACAATAAAGCCGGGCGTATCTTTGGTTATAACAGGCAATTTGCCCCATTGCTGCACCATTTCTTTTACTTCTTCGGCCAAACCTTCGCGGGTTTGCACGGCCGGAATTACCTCCACCAGTTGCATTATCGGTGCCGGATTAAAGAAGTGAATGCCGATAAAGCGCTCGGGTTTCTGGCAAGCAGATGCGATGGAAGCTATAGACAAAGAAGAGGTGTTGCTGGCCAGAATGCAGGTATCAGAAACTACTTTCTCAACCTCTGCGAACACCTGTTGCTTTACCTGCAGATCTTCTACAATGGCCTCAAGTACGAGTTCGCAATCTGTAAACGAATTGTACTCTTCTGTTAGCTCGATGTTACTAAAAATCTCTCCTGCTTTGTCGGTGGTAATTTTGCCCTTTTCAGCCAGTTTACCAAGGGTATTGCGCATGTTCTGCCCTGCACGTTGTAGTGCTTGTGGGTTCTTATCCAGCAGCAAAACCTGGTGACCTGCAGTGGCCAAGACCTGCGCGATACCGGCGCCCATCGCGCCGCTTCCAATAATTCCAATCTGCATTTTTTATTGCCCCGTAAAGGTTGGTTTTCTTTTCTCGATAAATGCCTGCACACCTTCTTTAAAGTCTGCTGTTGCGGCAGCTTGCGCCTGTACGTTTGCCTCGTTGTGCAATTGCTCCTGCAAGGTGTTGCTGAAGGTTTCGTTGAGGAGTTTTTTGGTGTAAGCTAAGCCCTTGGTTGGCATTTGCGCGAGCCGCTCTACCAGTGCCTTAACTTCGGTTTCGAAGCTGTCATCGGAGAACGATTTGTAGATCATGCCCATTTCCTGCGCTTCCTTGGCAGATACTTTATCGGCGGTCATCATCAGAGCGGCGGCGCGCTGTTGACCAATTAAGCGGGGCAGGAAAAACGTGCCGCCGCAATCCGGAATCAACCCGATTTTGCTGAATGCCTGAATAAACGAAGCCGATTCTTTCGCCACCACAATATCGCAGGCCAGTGCCAGGTTGGCGCCTGCGCCGGCTGCCACTCCGTTTACGGCGGCAACCACTGGTTTTTCCATGTTGCGGATCGCGAACACGATCGGGTTGTAGTTGCTGGCCACGATTTCGGCAATCGGCAGGCTGTCGGGCGAAATGGCTTCGGTAAGATCCTGTCCGGCGCAAAAACCTTTGCCCTCGCCGGTAATCAGTACCACCCGAACCTCGGGGTTGTCCTGGCACTCCTGCAGGCGCTGCTGCATTTCGCGCGACATGGGCGTGTTGAAACTATTATACACTTCGGGCCTGTTGAGCCTGATTTTGGCCACTCCAGCCTCTATAGAAAATGATATCGATGTGTTGTTCATGGTATTTTAAAATCGAAACGGATGCAAAGGCGCTAACCGATGCATCCGCAAAAGTAAATGTTATATTTAAAAGACCCGCCGTAAAAAGCCAGCCAACATAAACGATATGTTATCCGCAGTACAGTTCCCGCACATCGGGGTGGTTGTAATTAACCAGCAATACGGTAAAATCATACGGATCGCCTGCTCGTTTTTCTATCCGGATGGCCCCCGCCTGCGTAAGTGTCTCTATCAGTTGCTTCCGTTCGTAATCGGCCAGCAAAGGGAATACAGAATTTAGCTGCCGCAGCATAGGGCCTACCCATAACTCGTGCCGTTTCCCGATCATTTCCAAAATAAAACCCAAACATTTCCGCTCGTTTTCTCCGGTTATTTCAAGCGCTTCTTCAAATTCATCGGAATCTGCCTGAAAAGGGGGCTTCACTAACCGTGGTTTCGGGGCCGGTTGAAAAGCCCGCAAGGTTTGCTGTGCCCCGTTGCCATTGCCGGTAGCGTATGTTTTTTCTTCCGGCCTGGCATTCGTTTCTGCGGCGACGGCTACTTCTTCCACTACCACCGGTTTGGTTTCCGGAATAATACCTCTCGCTTTTTGCAGTGCCGGAAAACCCTGGCTTTTTAATAACTCAGCTTCCCGCAAAGCCCGTTCCCGGTCAGATTTCCGCTTTTCGAGCCGTGCTATGGTTTCTTCCGACAATAAACCACCGGCCTCTATAAAATGGTTTTTCCCAACGTTTTGCAGCAAATCGCCCGATACGGTTTCCTTAAAAGCAACGGTAAGCACATTCCGGGCCTGCCTTCTCAGGTGCTGGATTACAGGAATATAATCGCGGTCGCCGGCAACGAAAATAAACGTATGGATTTCGGGGCGGGTGTACAGCACCTCCAGCGCATCTATGCACAGCCGCATATCGGCGGCGTTTTTATGGTCGGTACCGAGCACGTTGTGCGTATCTATACCCATTAAGTAAAGCGAGCCCTGCGAAGCAGTTCCAAGCCTTTCAAAATCTGCGTAGGCTTTCATGATGATGGTTTGCAGGCCGTCCTGCTCTTCCAGCCTTAGCCGGAGGGCGCGCAAAATCTCCAATACGTAATCGTTGGGTTCGGGCGGGTCGTGGTATTGGCGCTTAAAATAATAAAATACGTTCTCAAAATCGAGAAAAAGCGCCGCGAAGCCCTTCTGCGATGTATATATTGTTGAAGAAGCCGGATTTGTCATACGCCCAAAAGATAAGGCTAAATAATTTAGCTGACAACCTTTTGCGCGATAAATTAAATAAACCGGCTATTTCAGGCATTTAAAATAGTCGAACGGTTCGAGGCACTCGTTGCACTGGTAATGCGCTTTGCAAGCCGTGGATCCGAACTGACTTACCAGCTTCGTGTTCTCAGATTTGCAAAGCGGGCAGCGGATGGTAGGGTCTTTGCCGAAGAGCACGTTTACATTGTCGAGCGGCTGTACGGGGGGCGCAATGCCATATTCTTCGAGTTTGCGCTTGCCGTTTTCGGAGAGCCAGTCGGTAGTCCAGGCGGGGCTGAGTTGGTTTCTGATGGCCACTTTTTTGAAGCCTTCAGCTATGAGCTTGAGCCGGATATCGGTGGCGATTACGCCCATGGCCGGGCAGCCGGAGTAGGTTGGGGTGATGGTAACCTCTACCTCGTCGCCGCGCACCTGCACATCGCGCACCACGCCCAGATCGACCACGCTCAGCACCGGTACTTCCGGGTCGGGTACTTCTTCGAGGTATTGCCAGATTTGGGAGGTGGTAATGGAATTCATTTTGAATTACAGTAAAATTACTATTGGACTTCGTCCCATTTCATATATTTAGTTTCGCCAGTACAAATATCAATACTTAAAACCTGGCCACCAGCACGATATTCCGTTTGAAATAAAGTACTTTCAATTACCCACTTAACTTCCTTTCGGTTTTCAGAATTTACAGATAACATTACTTTCCAAGGCTTTATCCCCCCTTTTATTCCATTTTCAAAAGCAATTCTTTTTGCTTGGTCTTTATTTAGCGACAAGCGATTTTGTTTTGGATTGACTATATGTTTTCTGATCTCTGCCGATCTGATATCAGAATGAATCGTATCTATTTCTAAATTTTCGTTTATGATGATCTTTACCAAATTCCATTCATTAATATTATCATTATTTTCAATAGTATAAGTAACAATTATTATAGGTGTTGTAACTATTGTATCAAACCTAATTCTGGTAGATATTTCCTTATCTGTAATCTTCTCTTTCAGATATTCATTAGCGATTCTCAAATATTTATCTTCAGCTTTTTCTAGTTTAGACTCTTGAGCAGGACTCGTGGGAATTGAACTAATTTCTTTTGATTCAGAATTTTTAGGCAAATTATTTATACAGCTATTAAGAAAAGTGAATGAAGAGGTAAGGATCAAAACAAGAACTTGATACTTCATTTCACAATTTTCTTATTGTTAGCTTTAAGCTGGTTTTCCTTTTCTTTTAGCCATTTATCCGTTCGAGCAAAAACCTCATCATTTGTGTAAACCCTCCCATTCGCTAAGTCCTCATCAGCCTTCTCAAGCAATTTTATTTCCCAATCACTCAGAATATAAATATCGTCTTTCTTTGCTTTTTTCATAATGGTAATCTCATTAAGAACCTGATGGATTAATTTCACCCGACTGCTTCGCTAGCGCTCGCAGTGACAACTCTTAGTGACGGTGCAGCTTTTAATCATAACCAAAAACAGCCGGCACTACTTGCACCGGCTGTTTCTGTTTTACCATTCCAGGCCCGGGTAGGCGCGCTGCATGTACTGCAGTTCGGCCAGGATGTAGCCAAGGTGCTCGGTGTGGCGGCCGGTTTTGCCGCCCTGGTGCATAAATACGTTTTGGGGCACCTGCAAAGTAGCTTCGGTAAATACCCGCTCTACGTGGTCTTGCCACTGCTGCCTTATCAGGCTGTGGTCGGGAACGATGCCGAGGTCTAACAGCGCCTCTTCGGTGGCGGTGAGGGTGAAGAGCTCGCCGGTGTAGGCCCAAAGGTTGCCGAGGGCTTTTTCGATGCGGCGCTTGCTTTCGTCGGTGCCGTCGCCGAGGCGAATCACCCACTCCGAGCTCCACTTCAGGTGGTAGGTTACCTCTTTCAGCGACTTCTCTGCAATGGCTGCCAGGCGCTGATCTTTGCCGGTTTTAAGCTGCTGCAACAGGTGGTAGTGGTAAGTATCGAACAGGAACTGTCGCAGGATGGTTTGTGCGAAATCGCCGTTGGGTTGCTCTGTAATAAGCAGGTTTTTGTACTCTACAGCCTCGCGCAGAAATGCCAGGTCGTCTTCGGTGCGGCCTTTGCCCTCCAACTCGGCGGCGTACTGAAACAGGCTGCGGGTTTCGCCCAGCAAATCCAGCGCGATGTTCTGCATAGCAATATCCTGCTCCAGAATGGGGCCGTGCCCGCACCACTCGCTCAGGCGATGCGCCATAATCAGGCTGCTGTCGGCGAGCTGCAAGGTGTAGTCCAGCACCAGTTGGCGGGTGTCGTCGGTGTAGCTGGGGTGAATTTCAGCGATGTGATGGTTGGCTTCTAACATACCTGCTTACATGTGGGTGATGGAATCGGGTACGTTGTAGAACGTCGGGTGACGGTACACTTTGTCGTTGGCCGGATCGAAGAAAGCAGCGGCGTCGTCGGGGTTAGAGGCGTGCACGTGCTTCGACTCCACCACCCAGATGCTCACGCCTTCGAGGCGGCGGGTGTACACATCGCGGGCATTCTGGATAGCCATTTCGGCATCGGCGGCGTGCAAACTGCCTACATGTTTATGATCCAGGCCCTGCTTGCTGCGGATAAATACCTCCCAAAGAGGCCACTCTTGTTTGTTCATGGTTTTGGGTGTTTAACCCCACCCCAACCCCTCCCCCATAGGGAGGGGCATAGGCGGAGATTGTTTAATTCTTATTAATTAATTCTGATGGCTGCGATGGGTAAAAAGCAGGTTGTCAGAAGGTAAAATTATGTTTTGTCCTTAATCCCCGGGTTGAAACCCGGGGCTATGGAATATAAGGAATTTTCGTTTGATTTGGTTAGCTCAATAAGCGACGGTGCGCTGTAGGGCTGAAGCCCTGTTGGGCTATTGGCCCCTCCCCAACCCCTCCCCCTTAGGGAGGGGCTTTTAAAATGCCTAGCATTTTCATAAAAATTGCGAAGCTCCGATTTTCTCCCTTTCCCTATGGGGGAAAGGGCCGGGGATAGGGGTTTACGCTACAGCCTTTTCCCGAGCAGCCATTTTGGCGGCGTGGGCCATGGCGGCTTCGCGGACCCAGGCTCCGTTTTCCCAGGCATCGATGCGGGCCTGGAGGCGGGTTTTGTTCATGGGGCCGTTGCCTTTTACCACATTCCAAAATTCTTCCCAGTTTACCTCGCCGAAATCGTAGCCGCCTTTGGCTTCGTTCCATTTCAGGTCTTTGTCGGGCACGGTTAAGCCAAGGAATTCGGCTTGCGGCACCATCATATCTACGAAGCGCTGGCGGAGCTCGTCGTTGCTGAAGCGCTTGATCTTCCACTTCATGCTCTGCTCAGAGTTTGGCGATTCAGAATCTTTCGGTCCAAACATCATCAGTGTTGGCCACCACCAGCGGTTAAAGGCATCCTGGGCCATTTTTTTCTGCGCTTCGGTTCCCTTGCAGAGCACCATCATTATCTCGAAACCCTGGCGCTGATGGAAACTTTCTTCTTTGCAAACCCGCACCATAGCACGTGCATACGGGCCATAAGAAGTACGGCAAAGCGGCACCTGGTTCATAATAGCGGCGCCGTCTACGAGCCAGCCAATGGTGCCCATATCGGCCCAGCTAAGGGTGGGATAGTTGAAGATGCTGCTGTATTTTGCCTTGCCCGAGTGGAGGTCGGTAAACATTTGGTCGCGGGTGGTGCCAAGGGTTTCGGCGGCGCTGTAGAGGTACAAACCGTGTCCGGCTTCGTCCTGCACTTTGGCCAGCAAAATGGCTTTGCGCTTAAGCGAAGGAGCACGGGTAATCCAGTTTCCTTCGGGCAGCATGCCTACAATTTCGGAGTGCGCGTGCTGCGAGATCTGGCGGATCAGGGTTTTGCGATAGGCATCGGGCATCCAGTCTTTCGGCTCTACACGAATTTCGGCGTCGATTCGGGCCTGAAACTGCTCTTCCATGTTGATGGTGTTGGCTTCCATGGGCTTGTATGGTTAAATGCTGTTAATTTTTACTTTGTCAGTTTCCCAGGGTTTCGCCCTGGGCTAAGATTTAGCGCCCTTTCAGGGCTATTGGTGCCTTTAATCGGTATTACCTGCGATTTCCTTGCCTCGGTTTGTGTCCTCACAAACCGAAATGCTAGATTTTGAGCTACCGTAGGTGGTTTGTGAAGACACAAACCACGGCGACGAAAACCTCATCCCCGGCCCTTCTCCACAGGAGAAGGGTGCCAGCGCTGCCTTAGTCGTCAAAACCTGCGGTTTTGACTTTTCCCTCTCCTGTGGAGAGGGATTAAGGGTGAGGTTCTATGCGTCAAAATCAACTTCTACCTCCTCAGAAAGCGGTCGCGCCTGGCAGGTAAGTACATAACCCGCGGCAACCTCTTCTGGTTCTAACGAGTAATTTACATCCATTTCTACCTTGCCTTTTGTTACTTTGGCGCGGCAGGTGCTGCACATGCCGCCTTTGCAACTGTACGGCAAATCGGCTCCGTGCTCGGCGGCGGCATCGAGAATGGTGTTGCCGTAATACGACATATCCATTTTAATCAGCGCACCATCTAAGCGTACGGTTACTTTGCTTTTCTTGTCGTCTTCGGAGGCTAATTGCTGAAGCTGGATTGCTTTTTTCTGGCCGCTATCGGAAGTGGTAAACAGCTCGAAATGGATTTTCTTGCCATCTACTCCGGCTTCCTGTAACGATTCGCGCACGGCATTTACCATATCTTCAGGCCCGCAAATAAAGCATTCGTCTATGGTATCGGCTTTAATTAATTTCTGAAGAAAAAGGTCTGTTTTAGCTTTGTCTATTCGGCCGAAAGCAAGGTCGTTGTCGCCATGTTCGCGGCTTAACACGTGGTGCACGCTTAGCCGGTCGATGAATTTATTTTTAAGCCCTTCAATTTCGTCTTTAAAGATAATGGAATTCCGGCCGCGGTTGCCGTACACTAAGGTTACAGAACTGTTCGGCTCAGAAAGCAATACCGTTTTGATGATGGATAGAACCGGCGTAATTCCGCTGCCGGCAGCGAAGGTTACATAGTGTTTCTGGTGTTCCGGGTCGAGCTCGGTGTAGAATTTGCCCATCGGAGGCATCACTTCCAGCTCTTCTCCTACGCGCAATTTTTCGTTGGCGAACCCGGAGAATTTTCCTTCCGGCACTTTCTTTATCGCCACTTTCCACTCGTTCTCTAAAGGGCTGGAGCAGATAGAATACGAGCGGCGCAGTTCCTCACCGTTTATCAGTCTGCGAAAGGTTAAATACTGGCCTTGCTTGTAAGTGAAGGTGTTTTTGAGGTCGGCAGGTATGTCTAAAGAAACCGTTACGCAATCGTGGGTTACTTTATCTACGCTCTTGATTTTTACGGTGTGAAAGCGGCTCATTTTATTTTTTCTCAAGTCCATTCAACAGAATGGTGATAATTGAATCTTCCAGTTCGGGGGCGGAAATGCCCCGGTTCGGTTTGTACCAAAGTTCTACCCAGCGCACTGCCGACAGAATGGTGAACAAGGCTACCGATGTATTTACATTTTCAAATTCCGCTGCGGCAGTGCCTTTTTCGAGCAATGCAGCAAATTTCTTTTCGTAGGTACGGCGCAGCTCTTTAAACTGCTTTAATTTATCTTCAGAAAGGTATTTCCAGTCGTTGTTCGCTACCGAAACCTCGGCGCCGTTGCTTATCATGATTCGGATGTGCAACCTGATAAGCGCCTTAATCTTTTCGGTAAAGCTGCCCTCCTGCTGCTCTATTTCTTCTATCTGCGAAAGGTACGAGTTGGCGATGGAATAACAAATCTGCTCCAGAATTTCGTCTTTAGAGCGTATGTGGTTATACATGCTCGATGCCTCGATGCCCACTTTCTCGGCCAGATCGCGCATAGAAGTGCCGCCGTAGCCTTTCTGCTTAAAAAGCTGCGCGGCTTCTTTTAAAATAAGGTCGCGCTTGGTGGTTTTGGTGGCGGTTGCTGGCAAATGTACAGAGATATTTTATTGCGAATTTAGAGGTTTTGTATTTAACTAACAAACGTTCGTAAGGAATGGTTTGCCGGAATATTTGATTGCAACTGATTTATGTGATGGTGTTTGAAAATGAGGTGATGAATTAGTCTGTGATGCGTGGTTTTTTGGGCGTTTCAGGAGTGTTTAAATCCTTGAATGAAGCTGAATTTCGTGATAGACTTTGATAATCGTGATTACTTCATAGTTAATCAAATAAATCACAGTTCAGACAAAAGGCGTAGCAGTTTAAACTGGTTGCACCGCCCGGGTTAGGGACAGCAGTGGAAATCCTTTTTGCCCTGTAACAGCCGTTTTTTTGCCTGTTGCAGCCTAATAGGGCAAAAAGATTGGAACGAATGGCCCGGCCGCAGGCAACCCCCAAATAACTTTAAATAGTTGCAGAGTTAGCTAACTGATTGAATACGCAATTGGGTTGAGGTAGGGACTTTTTTGGGCCTCACAGCTTTTGTTGAAAGTTGGTATCGTGTGGGTTTTGTAATTTCAACCTTTTGGTTATTAAACATTTAGACCATCATAGTTGCTAAAAGCTTACACCTCCGGAAACGATAAAATATGTTTTTATAACAGAAAGTAGCGCAAAAACCCGTAGTTTTGAACTACCTTTTAGGGCAGCTAAGCCAAAACCTAATTATTGAGCCCGCATTTAATTTATGAGTAACCCATCTAACCGGAAATTTTTATTGTCGAAAAGGCTTGACCGGGCATTTCTGGGTTTACACGATTTCTATACGTTTAATGTGAGCATTGTGCGGGAGTTTTTCTCGCGCCCTTTCGAGTTTAGAGAGCTTATAAACCAGTTTTACGAGGTGGGCGTGCGCTCGCTGCCGCTTATTACACTTACCGGTTTTATTATAGGTATTGTTTTCACAAATCAGTCGCGGCCTTCTTTAAAAGAGTTTGGCGCGGCGTCGTGGCTGCCGTCGCTAATTTCTATCGCTATTGTGCGCGCGCTGGGCCCGTTGGTTACTGCCATTATTGCGGCAGCGCGGGTTAGCTCTAACATGGGCGCCGAAATAGGCTCTATGAAGGTAACCGAACAGATAGATGCGATGGAGGTATCAGCGTCTAACCCGTTTAAGTTTCTGGTGGTAACCCGTGTGCTGGCCACTACCCTAATGGTGCCGATGCTGATGATGTACACCGTGTTGGTGGCGCTGCTGGGTTCTTTTGTGAACGTGCACGCCAACGAGCTAACCAGCTTTACCACATTTATGACGCAGGTGTTTAACGCCATCACG
The DNA here is from genome assembly GCA_023424725.1 of Bacteroidota bacterium. Classification (GTDB taxonomy): domain Bacteria; phylum Bacteroidota; class Bacteroidia; order Cytophagales; family Hymenobacteraceae; genus JAFADQ01. The sequence goes on along the minus strand of JAFADQ010000019.1, from coordinate 10,292 downwards.
TTTCTGGATGTGTTTTCTTCTATTATTAAGTCGATTGTTTTTGGATATACATTAGGGATGATCGGCTGCTTTAAAGGCTATTATTCGTCTAAAGGAACCGAAGGCGTGGGCAAAGCCGCCAACTCTGCCGTAGTAACGGCCATAATTCTGATATTTTTGGAAGAGTTACTGGCCATGCAAATCATAAACGCCATCCGGGCGATGTAAGCTGTTGCAGATAGTGAAGAAGATTAATCCGAATATAGACCGCAACGAAAGTGTAATCTCGATCAGGGGCCTGAAAAAGGCTTTCGACGAGACCGAGATTCTGAAAGGTGTTGACCTGGACCTTTACAAAGGCGAAAACCTGGTGGTGCTGGGCCGCTCCGGAACCGGAAAATCTGTATTGATAAAGATTATATCCGGACTGCTAAAAGCCGACGAAGGCCTGGTGAACGTGCTTGGAAAAGACGTTAGCAAGATCTCGATAAAAGAACTGAACAAGCTGCGGCTGAAGATAGGTTTCTCTTTCCAGAACAGTGCTTTGTACGATAGTATGACGGTGCGCGAGAACCTGGAATTTCCGTTGCACCGGCACGTTAAAGAAATGCCACCCGAAGAAATAGAAGAATCTGTTAACTTAGTGCTCGATGCCGTAGGGCTTTTGCATACCATGAACCAGATGCCGTCGTCTTTATCGGGCGGGCAACGCAAACGGATAGGTATTGCCCGAACGCTGATTTTGCGGCCCGAGATAATGCTTTATGATGAGCCTACGGCCGGATTAGACCCGATTACCTGTATAGAAATAAACAACCTGATAAACGAGGTGCAGAACAGATTTAATACTTCGTCTATTATTATTACGCACGACCTAACCTGCGCCCGCGCCACCGGCGACCGGCTGGTAATGCTCTTAGACGGGCAGTTCCAGTACAAAGGCACGTTTGAGGAAGTGTTTGCTCAGAAAGACGACCGCGTGCAGTCGTTTTACAATTACAATTTCACAGATTAATAAATGAAAGCGGAAGAAAGTAAGCGCTTTGTTATAGTAAGCATATTTATTACCGTGGCGCTCGTAATTATGGCGCTCGGTATTTTTACGCTTGGCGGCCAGCAAAAGCGGTTTGGTAAATCTGTAGAGGTAAAAGCTATTTTCGATAACGTTTCGGGCCTTAAGCAGGGTAACAATGTGTGGTTTTCGGGTGTGAAAATAGGCACCGTAAAAAGCATCGTGCTCTACAACCAATCTCAGGTGCTGGTTACGATGAACATAGAAGAAGAATCGCAGAAGTACATTCGCAAAGATGCCTTGGCCCGGCTTGGTTCGGAAAGCATGATCGGTAATAAAATGGTAGAGATTGTGGGCGGAACCATGCAGGTTGCCGCCGTAACCGACAACGATGTATTGCGTGTAGAAACTGCCCTGAGCACCGACGAAATTCTGGAAACCTTTCAGGAAAATAACAAAAACCTGCAGGCTATCACCACCGATTTTAAGGCCGTTAGCGCCCAAATTGCAAAAGGCCAGGGCCCTGTTGGCAAGCTTATTTCCGATTCTGCAATGGCGCAACAGTTCGAGGCGATAATGGGCAATCTGGAGCGGGTTTCTGCTACTACGGCGCTGGCTTCTGCATCTCTTAACCAGTTTACTACGCGGCTAAATAACAAAAACGGGCTGGTAAACACCTTACTTACCGATACCACTTTATTCGACGAACTTTATACCTCGGCTCAAAAACTACAGGAAGCAACCGGATCGGCCTCTAAACTGGCTAAAAACCTGGAAGTAACCAGCCAGCGCTTTAACGAAGAAAATAACGCGATCGGATTATTATTTAACGACACCACTTTTGCCCGCCAGATGAGAGGCACCATGGGCAACCTGGAGAAAAGCGCCGAAACCCTTAACGAAGACCTGGAAGCTATCAAAAACAATTTCCTGCTGAAAGGGTATTTCAGGAGAAAAGCGAAAAGAGAAGCCAAACAAGCCGATAAGGAAAGAGAGCGCTTAGAAAGAGAAGCACAAGGGAAATAACTCTGCTAAGTGAGTTAAAAAGCTGCGGGCCTCATTTTTAATGGAAGTTCAGGGTAAAATTGTGCTTAAAATAACTCCGCACCTATCAATCTTTTTAGGTTATGTTTAACCTGCAAAAATCAGTAAAGGGCAGGTTTCTGAGTAAGTTAGTTGATTTTTTTAAGGTTTTATTCGCTGCGAAATCACATTTCCACCCACATCGGTGCCTCGCAACTCTATGTAGGTTACATTTGGCGACCAAAACGTGCCTCCATCTACCTGAATAAAAATCCGCTCTAGTTTTGCCAGCTTTCCGTTTATTCTGGTTAGCACTTTATAGGTATTATCGCCGGAATTCATTAGGTATAGCGGATGCTTGCTGTAAGAAACCAAGCGCAGCTCGTAGTTGCTGTCGTTTATTTTCCTGTGCTCTATACCGTAGGCAAATTTCTTTTCGATATAACTAATTTCCTCCTTCTGCCCTTCTTCTTCGTACCTGATCCAGTTTATTAAAACCGGCGCGTTTTCGTTTAACCTGTTGTTGGTGTGGTTTATTTCGTAAACAACCGTATTATCGTCGTTGCTGCGCTGAAGGTAAAAAAGTAAACGCTTGTTTTTCTCCGGCACCGGCAACGAATCGGGCGGTAAAAAAGCTCTGGTGTTTATTCCGGCGCATAAAATAAATTGGCCTTTATCAGAAAAATAAAAATCTGCTGTGCCTGCGAACAACACATTTAAAAACAACCAACATGTGCCAAGTAAAACCAAACTAAAATTTATAAAAACTTAAATCGAAGTGCAACTGTTAGGTATACGTTAAAATCTGCACTTTAGATTTTACCAAAGCGATAACTAAGCAATAACCTGCTTTTATGCTACTTAAACCCTACTTTACAAAAAAGACCATTCGGGCAAATGGTCTTTTTTAAAATATCTTCTACACAAAAAACTGGGCGCACTATTCCTGAAAAAGCACTTAATAAGAGTGGCTTAGCACTGTTAATTTAATGCTTAATCTTTGCCCGTATTCTGTTAAACAGGCCGCCTAAAGCAATAACAAAAAGAATAAACAGAAATACCGCGATTATAGATTCTACCGGGCTCAGGCTGGAAATAAGGTATTTTACGGTTTCCATAGCAGGCGTTGTTAGTTATACAAATCTATAAAAAAAATTCAGTTCGTATAATTATAACCTGGTTATAAAAACTGTAGGCAGCACTATAAACTATTTTTATAAGTTTCTAAAAATTATTTAGTTATCTTCTAAGACCAGGGTTTTATGCCCGATCGCGTATATTTTTGGCCCTCGCAGCATAATAATAATTTCACTTTTTCGCAATTTGCCGTTTGGTTTGCTACTACTGTGGCTTTGTTACGCCTCTTTTCGCAATATCTCGAGCGGTGGTTTAGTTAGCACTTCCCGGCTATTTACTAAGCCTATAAGTATGGTTATGCCTGTAATGGCCAAATATGCGGCTGCCAGAGGCCAAAAGTCCGGAATTAACACCGTATCGAAACTGTAGCTGGCCAAAGCCAGGTTGGCCAAAAGCGCGATAAAAATTCCGGTTGGCGAGGCCAGGCTGCCCAGCAGAAAATACTCGATTGCATTAATGCTTAAAATCTGATTACGGCTTGCGCCCAGTGTGCGCAGCAACACACTTTCTTGTATGCGCTGATATTTGCTTATCGTTACAGACCCTATCAGCACCAAAATACCGGTTAGAATGCTGAAATAAGCCATAAACCTTATCACAAAAGACACTTTACCCAAAACCGCATCTACCGTTTCCAGCACCAGATCTAAATCTATAATAGAAATATTAGGGAATTTTTTCACCATCGCGCGCTGGTAAACGGCCGATTGTTGCGGAGAATTGAACCGGGTTAGCAACACATGAAATTTAGGCGCCTGCTCCAGCACTCCGGAAGGAAAAATCAACAAAAAATTGGTTTGCACCCGCTGCCAGTCTATTTTCCGGATAGAGCCTACGTACGTTTTCAGCACCGCGCCCTGCACGTTAAACACTAACTCATCGCCTAAGCCTACCTTCAGATCTTCGGCAATTCCTTCTTCCAACGAAACAAAAATACTGTCGCCGGGTGTGTTTACTTTCCTGTAAAATTCGCCACTCACTAATTTTTCAGAATCTATTAACGTATCGCGGTAAGTGGCGCGGTACTCGCGGCTTAAAAGGCGCTCGCGTATTCCAGATGTTGTGTCTGCTTTCAGTTCGGCCGCGGTGCGGCCTTTTACTTTTTCCAATCGCATAGAAATGATAGGAACCGAGCCTATAACAGGTAAATCCTGCGCATGTGTTAAGTACTTTACCGAATCGAGCTGCTGGTCCTGAATATCGAACAGCACCATATTTGGCCGGCTGTTAGGTGCAGAAGAAAACTTAATTTTATCGAGCAATAACTGCTGGCTTAAAAGCAAAGTAGAGATCAGAGCCGTTCCTAAACCGATGGTAACCATCAGGATAAGTGTTTGATTATTGGGCCGGTACAGGTTAGATAAGCCCTGGCGCCAGATAAACGAACTTTTAACGGGCAAAAACCTGCGGGTAAGCCAAATTATCAGTTTCGCGAAGCCGGCCAGCACCAAAACTGCCAGTAAGAACGAGCCGGTAAAAGCCAGCGCCTGCTGCCACGACCTAACCTGGAAATAAGTAAAGCCGGCAATAAATAACATAATAGCGGCAATTACCACATACGGCGCATTATCTTTCTGAGCACTTTCGTAAGATGCCCGCAACGCTTTTAGCGGCGATACGTTGCGCATGCCCAGCAAGGGCAGCAACGCAAACAAAACCGAGGTTATAACGCCAATTGTAATGCCCATAAACAACGAGCTCCAGCTTAAGGTTACCTCTACATCGAAAGGCAAAAAACCTGAAAACAAACTTGGCAGGTAAAACTGCAACAACGAACCCAGAAAAGCGCCTGTTACCGACCCTGCAAGACCCATAAAAAATATCTGCACCAGGTAAATGCCAACGCCATGCTTTGCCTGCGCGCCCAGACAGCGTAAAATAGCCACTGCCTGCACTTTTTCTTTCATGTAAATATGCACAGAGCTGGCCACGCCGGTACAGCCCAGCAGAAGCGCAATAAAGGCTGTGAGGTTCAAAAAACCGGCTAAGTCGGCATAAGCATCGCCCAGTTCTTTTTTTCGCTCCGCCACATCGTCTACCCTAAAATCTGCTTTATCGAGGCGGGGTTTTATTACATCTTTAAATAAATTATTGTTAAAGCCTGGCGGATATTTGCCGTAAAGCCGGTAATTAACGCGACTTCCTTTTTGCAACAACCCGGTGGCATTTACCATAGAAAGCGGAATAAAAACGGGCGGCGCCACCGTACTTGTTATGCCAGATTGACCGGGCACTTTTAGTATGCTCCCGGATATCGGAAAAACCAGCCCGCCAACTTTTACCGAATCGCCTGGTTGTGTTTCGAACTGCAGCAAAAGGGTTTGGTCTACCAGTGCGCCTGGTTGCTGCGTAAAGGTTCGCGCTGCCTGCTGCGGCATGGTGCTTATGCTGCCGTAAAACGGAAATTCGTGCTCTACCGCGCGTATATTTACCAGTCTGGTACCGCCAGATTTCTGAAAGTAAACCATCGACCCGAAACTAACTTCCCGGGTAAGTTTAATACCCAGAGAATCGAGAAACTGCGTTACTTCGGGGGTAAAAGGCTGCCTTGATTCTACTTCCATATCGGCGCCCAGCAGCTCTTTGGCTTCGGCGTCTATTTGTTTTTTCAGGTTTTCGCCAAACGAGTTTATCGCCACCAGCGCCGCAATGCCCAGCACAATGCTGCTCATAAACAAAAACAATCGCGAGCGGTTTTTTCGGCTGTCACGCCAAGCCATTTTAAATAACCAGGCTATCTTCATGCTAACTGCTGGTCTGTTACGGCATTGTTTATTTCGCCCCCATTATCTGAAATAATACGGCCGCCTTTCATTTGCAAAATGCGGTTTGTTTTGCGGGCCAGCTCCAGGTCGTGCGTAACCAGTACCAGCGTTGTGCCCAGCTCTTTGTTCAGATCGAAAATCAGGTTTTCTATTATCGCGCCGGTGTCGCTGTCCAGGTTGCCGGTTGGCTCGTCGGCAAACAAAATTTGCGGGCTGTTAGAGAATGCCCGCGCGATAGAAACCCGTTGCTGCTCGCCTCCCGAAAGCTGCGCCGGATAATGATTATACCGCTTGCCCAGGCCTACTTTTTCGAGCAGATTTATGGCCCGGCTGCGTATATTTTTGTCGTTTCGGAGCTCCAGCGGCACCATCACATTTTCCAGCGCGGTAAGCGAGGGCATTAAATTAAAACTCTGAAAAACAAACCCCACGTGTTGGTTTCGCACGGCGGCGCGCTCATCTTCGGTTAAACTACCAAGCTGTATTCCGTTTAGCTCTACTGTGCCGGAGGTAGACCTGTCGAGGCCGGCGCACAAACCCAGCAAGGTTGTTTTTCCGCTGCCCGAAGGCCCAACAATAGCGCAACTTGTGCCCTGGCTAAGCTCAAAACTTACATTATCGAGCACGGTTAGCTGTGTGCCGCCACTTGGGTAGGTTTTGGTTAAATTTGCAATTCGTATTATAGCTTTATTCATTAAGGTTTCGTTTGAAGATTTCCGGAAAGGAAACACCGCGAAATTACAACATAGTTGCCGCAACGATGTTTGGAATAAAAACCACCTATTATAACTGATGAACCGATTTAGATATTACTATTTAGCTCTGCTGCTGCCTTTTTTGGCCCTCACAGCTTGCTCAGAAAATAATCGACAAACAGAAACCGCGCAAAAAGCCGAAACTACAGCGCCAGCTCCCAAACCAGAGCACAAAGAACGAAAGGTAATTCTGTTTTTCGGCAATAGCCTGACTGCCGGCTACGGACTGGAAAGCGACGAATCTTTTCCGGCCCGCATACAGGCAAAAATGGACTCCGCAGGTTACAATTACAAAGCTATAAACGCCGGAGTTAGCGGCGAAACCACCTCTACCGGCAAAAACCGTGTAGGCTGGGTTTTAGATCAGCAAGAGGTAAGCATTTTCGTGCTAGAGCTGGGCGCCAACGACGGGCTGCGCGGCATTCCGGTAAACCAAACCAAAAACAACCTGCTGGCCATTATAGATTCTGTAAACAGAAAGCAACCGCAAACTAAAATAGTACTGGCCGGCATGATGGTTCCGCCAAATATGGGTGCAACTTACAGCAACGATTTCAAAAACATTTTCCCTGAAATAGCGAAAGAAAAAAATGTTGAGTTGATCCCGTTTTTGTTAGAAGGCGTTGCCGCTATAGATTCTCTTAACCTGCCGGATGGTATTCATCCGAATGCCAGCGGCCAAAAGCTGGTTGCCCGAAATGTATGGGAAATTTTGGAGCCGATGTTGGAGAAGTAGTTTATTTAAGGAGTTAATTTTTTACTGACAAGGAGTAGACTGTTTCAAATTTTTAATTCAGAGAAAACATTCTTAGTATCAGGCATTTAATCTAGCTTTTTTCCTGGCTTTATAAAATCCATTCCCCAATACGCACCCCATTAACGAAAAAGCCCCTCAGAAGTTAATCTGAGGGGCTTTTTGCGGTCCGGACGGAACGATTAGGTCTTAATTTATGGCCGTTTTTAGTCGTTTATATACCTGTTTAGCTAGAAAACACTACTATTTTAGGTGCCAAAACAGTACATTTCAGTACATGTCGCAAGCAATGTCGCAAGCAAATGTAGCAAGCAATTTTGAAAACCTTACGGCTGTGCCTGAAAAATAGTTAGGGTAAAAGGTGACATCAACTTATAACTTTTGAGGTATATTTTTAATCAAAATTACCCCCATTTGATGGATTAGTTACTTGTTTCAGTTGGCTCCTGCATCAAAAGCCTGTCCTTTTTTGCCCGGTTAAAATACCGCAATACTAACTGAGCGTTATCAGGCGTAGTGGTACCGCCTTTACTGAATGGAATGATATGGTCAACCTCCGCGTCTTCAATCGCCAAAATAGTTTGTCCAGATATGGCGCAGACAGGATTTTGATCAAACAACTGCTTTTTTAGACTAAAAGAAAAAGTTCTTTTCTGGTAGTCTGCCTTCCCAATTATTTGATCCAGCATATCCATATATATCTTAAAGCGTTGCCTTAGATTTGGGGTATCAGAGGTTTTATAAGCAATAAGAATTTTAAATTCCTCATTATTCGTCATCAGATCCAAAAGGCCTTCCCGAATAAAGTCTGCGTTATTCAGGATGTCATGTTTGGAATAATTCGCAAATCCGACCATCTGCAGGTCATATAGTGCCATATTAATGAGAGAGTCTGCCCATTTCCCCTTCTCCTCTCCATTGCCAGGGATATACCTTCTAAATGCTTTGTCGCCAAATACAACTTTTACCAGGTCCAGGCAGTGATAAAACCGGTTCTTATAATCGTTGTATTTAGATGGAGTTAAAGTTATATTATCCCGCAATTCTCTGTTACAGAACTGCTTCATTGATGACTTATAATTAATATATGATCGCTCTGAAAGCGCCAGGAACCGGAGAATCATGCCTCTGTAAAGCATCCGTTTCTTATAATTGTCTTTTCGGACAATGGTATGAAATACGTCACTTTCTGCTAACTCGGCTAATAAGCGGATGTAATTACCCCGGTATACGGTGTTTCTTATTTCGTCTTCGTTTAACTTGGTTGATCCTGTGTTCAGCCTTTCAAAAATTTCAAACTTAATATCTTCGTTAGATTCCTTCTTAATTATGATGGAATGAATGGTAGTAGTTTTAATTTTAGTCTGATGTGCCTTTTCTAACTGCGCAAAGGTCTTCCTGTTTAAATCAGTAAGCACTGTTAGCCCAGTCAGCTTAAAATCATTTCCATCAGGGAATTTCCCTTCGATAAAGGAGAGGAATGAAGTAAGTCGTTGCTGGCCATCTATGACTGAAAACGTACCATTAGGCTCCTCAGCAAGATAGATTACTGGAATAGGTACATCCATTAAAATACTTTCAACCAAACGGCTTGCTATCTGAGGACTTGCAACAAAATTACGTTGGTACTCCGGCTGAAGAATTAATTCTCCATCAACCTTCATACTTAGAAACTCACGAATAGAAAAGTCCTTTGCTTGCCAAACTATTTTCCTATCAGAACCCTCTAAATCTAAAACTTCAGGTTCTGAATCGTCATTTAAGGTATCTTCTAATGTAAGTACATTATCATCATCGAATTCTAAGGCCATGTTATAAAGGTGTAATTGTGAGGAAAATCAAAAATAATTAAACATTGATAGTTTCCTCTAGATTCACCTAAGAAATTCTCCTAAAAATTGAATTTAACTTTTAGGCCTTAGCAGGAAATGAAAGTATAGATTTTCATCTTTCACCACACCCTAACCATTACAGGATCTCGAATGCTTTCCGCATCCATTATCATGCGCTCAAGATTTCTTAGGTAGAGCCTGGCAGCTTGCCACCCTTGCCTTGTGGGTTCATAAGGAATGGCCTTCCCTACCCTTTTCTTTATAAAACCTGAACTAATTGGCTGTATCAGATTATACTTTTTCTCCAGTCTCTGGCAGTGTTTATAAACAACAGATCTAGGCATAACCTGTGAAAGGAACGTGGCGACTTCAGATCTCGTAAAGCGGCCGCCGTTGCAATCAGATAGATAAGAGCAAGCAGCAAACACAGAGAATAATTTTGGAGGCAGGTTATATTCGTGCCTGGTTTTTTGCAGGGAAAAATCCCTAAAGGCCAAATCAAGCAAGCGAGGTCTTTGTTTGTTATTCCGGATCATATTCCTCTGGTTCAAATTTGAGAATAGTGAAACATGAGTAAAAGCCAGTTTAATTAAAATAAACAGCTGTGATCAAATTTTTCTGAGCCCCAAAGATCATATTTGCACTTTTCCCTACTCCTTCTTTAAAAACAGCCCTTTACAGCCAGGACTAATTGTAATCTTCTTACAAAAGATGTTTTATAAATCAAGTCAGGTGGTAAGCAAATGTCGCAAGCAAACTATCAAAAAGGGCTTTTATAGGCTTAAAATGGCTATTGTACGAGTCCCAGTTGGACCTAAACCATTTTTACCAAGACTTCCTTCCAAACTTTCAATTTAAGTACATACTCCTATGTGCGATAAGCTATACCAGGATTATGTATAAATGCTGGAGCCGTTCTCTAGACAATTGATCATTAATAATTTTTAACTGCCTCCACTTCTAAAAATCACCCCACCCGGTAATGGAACTTCATTTCCATTGCTGGCAACCATCCCCCTCAATTATATATTGAGG
>JAFADQ010000009.1 GCA_023424725.1 Bacteroidota bacterium | reverse complement strand
AGCATGTGCCGCTTCATTTTTTCGGTAAATTCTTCCGCTATTTGTTCTGCCACAATAAAGCGTTTGGCGGCAATGCAGCTCTGCCCGGTGTTTATCATTCTCGATTTTGCGGCTGTTTTGGCGGCTGCATCCAGGTTGGCATCCTGCAGCACAATAAAGGCATCGGAACCGCCCAGTTCCAGCACTGTTTTCTTTAGCGCTTTGCCGGCCTGCGCGCCTACCTTAGCTCCGGCGCCTTCGCTGCCGGTTAGGGTTACGGCTTGCACTCTGTTATCGTTAATAATGGCCTCTACAGCATCAGATTCAACTAATAAAGTCTGGAAAATCCCTTCCGCGAACCCGGCTTTTGTAAACACTTCTTCTATGGCCAGCGCGCATTGCGGCACGTTAGAAGCATGTTTTAGCAAGCCCGTATTGCCGGCCATAAGCGTTGGCGCGGCAAACCGGAAAACCTGCCAGAAAGGGAAATTCCAGGGCATAATAGCCAGCACCGTTCCAAGCGGATCGAAGCGGACGTAACTTTCGTGCGCATCTGTTTTGGCGGGTTCGTTTTTCAGAAAATCCTGGGCATTATCGGCGTAATACAAACACACAGACGCGCATTTTTCTATTTCGGCTCTGGCTTCTCGTACCGGTTTCCCCATTTCCAAAGTCATCAGCGATGCATAGCGGTCTTTGTCGTCCAGCAAAATATCGGCGCATTTACGCATCAGCACAGAGCGGTCGTTTAAGGTTACATCGCGCCATTTTTTAAAAGCATCGCGGGCAAGTTGCAGCCTGTTTTCGGTTTGAGCTTTGCTTAATGCCTCAAAAGTTTTTACAACTTTATTACTGGTAGGATCTATGGTTTGAATGGCCATGCTTTTTGTTTGATTTTTGCCGGAAAAGCAACATTGTTTTTTTTAACCGGTACGTTAGTTACCCAGATTAGGCCGAAGATATATGTTTTGTGCAAACCTTTAATAAAGGCTTTGTATTGTTACCGATATTGCAATAAGAAATAACCGAACGGAACAGGAGCGGGGCGGCTTAAAAAGAAGAGCAGTTTGCGTTGTATCTTTGTATCATGATCACGCATTTATCAAAATCTACCCTCGATTTTACATCCGACCTGGAGAAAAATAACAACCGCGATTGGTTTGCAATAAACAAGCCGCGTTACGAAAGCGCCCGAAAAGAATTTACCGGCTTTATAGCCGGGGTTATGAAAGGAATGCAGGCTTTTGAGCCCGAAATAGCGCATCAGGAGCCCAAAGATACGTTGTTCAGGATTTACCGCGACGTACGTTTTTCTAACGATAAACGCCCGTACAAAGACCATATTTGCGCGTATTTGTGTGCCGATGGCCGCAAATCTGTAAAGCCGGGGTATTACCTGCACATTAAAGCCGGAAACCAGTCGTTTCTGGCCGGTGGCGCCTGGTTTCCGCCTTCGCCAGAGCTTAAAGCCCTTCGCCAGGAAATAGATTATAATTACGACGAATTGGAAAGTCTGCTTAGGGCACCCGGCTTTCTAAAATATTTTAACGGGCTGGAAGGCGAGCGATTAAAAACCACACCAAAAGGTTATTCTGCCGATCACAAGGCGATAGAGCATTTGCGTCGCAAGAGTTTTAATTTCTCGCACAAACTAACCGATAAGCAAGTGTTATCGCCTGATTTTCTGGAGCATACCCTAAATGTAATTGCCGCCATGAAACCCATGAACGATTTCCTGATGCGGGGTTATGAAGCCGGCGCGTAAAAATTTGTAACCATTAGAAAATAAGCTTCGGAAATAATCCGGAGCTTATTTTTTTTGCCATAAAGCATCTAAAAACAAATTCCCGGGGTCGGTAAAATGTTTAAGCGGCACAAAGCCTGCTTCGCGCGCAATTTTGTCTGTTTGCTTAATGCTGTATTTGCGCGAAACTTCTGTATGAATAGCTTCCCAGGCATCTAAATGTATGATGGTTTCTTGCTGCGGAAAGTAAACTTCCTGCTTTTTTGTGCTGATAAGGTAACTGCGCGCTTCGCCGGCCAAAGGGTCGTAAATGGGGTAGTGGATAAAACTTTCGCGGTTAAAATCAGCGCCGCTTTCGTGGTTAATTCTGTCGAGCAAATTCAGGTTAAATTCGCGGGTTACACCATCGGAATCGTTATAAGCGGCGAGAATTTTTTCCGGGTCTTTGCGTAAGTCGAAACCGGTGAGAAGTAAATCGCCGGGCGAAAGCCGTTTGTGCAATTCTGCCAGTAGCTGCTGCGCATCTTCGTGCGGGAAATTGCCGATACTGGAGCCCAGAAAAAGCACTACCTTTCGTTCGGTTTTTTGCTTTCCCAGAAAATCCAATCCCTGAAAAAAATCCATTACCAAAGGTTTTATGGTAAGGTCTGGCAGCTCTTTGCTGATGTTGCCGGAGAGGGTGTTTATCGCGTTTTCAGAGATATCTATCGGCACGTATGTAAAAGCAGTTTTTTGCTGCAGGAAATGCCGTAAAAGCACTTTGGTTTTGTACCCGTCGCCGGCGCCAAGCTCTATTAGGTTAAACGTTGCGTTTTCTGAAGTAAAATGCTGTAGTAATTCGGCGGCGTTTTGTTCTAAAATCTGGTACTCGGCGTTGGTTAAATAATACTCGTCCAGCTGCATTATTTGCTGAAAAAGCTTATCGCCCCGCTTGTCGTAAAAATACTTAGACGGCAATGTTTTAGGGT
>JAFADQ010000375.1 GCA_023424725.1 Bacteroidota bacterium | reverse complement strand
TTTTTGACGGTTGCAGCCTACACGTTCTCTTTTGCCTTGCTTTTGCTTTTCTTTTTCGATGCGTTTGCTCTGGGATTAAAATCGAGGGCAAGGTTTATCCAGTAATCGAACTGCTGCGGAGTGCGTCGGGCGGTGTCGTCTACCAGAATGTAGCCGGTCATGGGGCGGTTGGCGAATTGCATGGTGCGGCAGCCGTTTTTTTCTACGGCCTGTTCGTGCAGGTCCGGGTCGATGCGGCACATGAGCTCGTCTTGCATTATCCCGACGTACATTTTGTTGTTGTACATAAAGACCAGGCCGCCCATCATTGGTTTCTCCTCGATGTTGGGCAGGTCAGCCAGTTGTTCGCGGATTCTGTGGGCTAGGGTTTCGGAGTAGGGCATGGGTTGGTAGTTTTTGTGTTGTGATGGGTGGTTTTTTGGTTGTTGCAGGTTAGTTTTCTGATACGTTTTGCGATTCAATTAAGGTTTTAAATCGTTCGCCTTTTGAGCTTCCAAAAAATCAATTATCGGTTTAGTTTTTTCTTTTAGGTAATCTTTAATTTCTGTTACTATATGCTGAACAAAACTGTTTTGAAAGGCTTTATCTGAAGAAATCCGTGAGATTGTATCAGGACTACTTAAATTCATTTTGCAGTCATTATATTTATCTAATTTTCTAGTATCAACCCACCATTTGCTATAATTTGAATTCCCATTCATTTTGGAAAACGGGCTTGCTTTGTCACCAGAATTAAATATGCCAATAAAAAGATCTCCGTTGAAATTGCCCTCACCATTAAAACTTTCAATTCCAAAATAAAGATTAGGGCTCTCAATGTTATTGAGTTTTATCCATATCTGAGAAAATTTCTGGTGAGTAGGATTTCCAGGAATTACTTTATAATCATTTTTTAAGTCTTCTTTTAAAGAGGTGATTACTCTTTGACGAATTGCTTCACCTAAGATATATTTAGCTTTGGTAAGATTTTCAGATATGAAGGAGGCTTCCTTATAATTTTGAAGTATCACATCAAGGAGTTCTTTTTCTGATGAATTATCCATGGTATAAGTGAGCTTTTTGATTAGAATTAAATACTGTTTAAGGGTTTCTCTTAGAATAGGAGAGTCTACAGATTCTTTTATACAAAGAGTTAACCATTCTGTAATGTGCTTTTTATAAGAAATAGGATAGTAATCGTGGTTCTCTATTAAAGTTCCTCTACTTTCTATCGAAGGTTTACTGCCAAATAAGGTAAGATAATAGACTTTATTCTTGCCCTTTCTATAGTTGCAATATCTTTCAATCTGAGCGAATTGGTCGCCTGCATAGATTTTGTTTTCAATTGAAACATGTTTTTTCTCATTGTCCCAAAGGCAAATATCGATTCTACCTCCAGTCTTATTAATATCATCTCTTGGCCCGATATTTCTTTCTACTTTTATCTGTGCTGTTTCTGTATTAAGAATTTCTTCAGTTTCATTATCCGAAACTATTTTTAGAAATAGCTTGAGAAAAGTGTCCTTTTTTAAGTGTGTTCCTTTAGGGTTTAATAATTCGGAAATAAATGCAGAATGAGTTGAATTCTCCTTGCTCTCCATTTTTAAAATGGAAAATACGTTAAAGAGTTCTCCTTTAAGAATTTCTTTGTCTCTTTTATGCTTTAATACTCTTTTTGTGTTGGACAGTATTTGCTTAAGCTGAATTATGTCTGTCATATTAGTTGATTTAGGCTTAAATGTATTAATAATATATTGCAGTTGTACAGAATCGCTTGGCATTATTTAGTTCCTCTGCAACACCCAATTTTTTGCCCGTCGCAGCCCAACTCCCCTCAAACCCCTACCTTTGCACTTCACTAACGCCGCGTTACCTTGATAGATTATTTGCTACTTTTTCTGGGCGGCATCGGCGGCGGATTGCTGGCCGGTATGCTGGGCATTGGCGGCGGGGTGGTGTATGTGCTGGTTTTGCCGGTGGTGCTCACAAAAATGGGTGTTCCAGCCAACGAACTGGTGCAGTTTACCATTGCCAACTCGCTGTTTGCAACGTGCGTGGCGTCTGTTTCGAGCAACGTAATGCTTATCCGGCACAAGAATTTTTTCCTGAACCCGGTGCTTTGGATCGGGATTCCAGGAGCCGTTTCGGCGCAGCTAAGCCTGGAGTATATTGTGCACACGCCGTGGTACAGCCAGAAAGAGTTTAACCTGGTGGTGAGCGCGCTGCTTATTATTATGTTGCTGCGCATGCTGCTGTACAAAAACCGGAAGGCCAAACCCGAAAACCTGAACCGCGCCGGTTTGTTTGGTACCGGGCTGGCGACGGGTGTGGCATCGTCGGTGTCGGGGCTGGGGGGCGGCATTGTGGTGGTGCCGGTGTTAAATTCTATCATGCACGCCGATATTAAAAAAGCAACTTCTATCTCTATAGGTGTTATCGGGCTTACATCGTTTGCGGTGTCGGTGCGGCATTTTTTTATGGAGCCGGCCGTAAAGTTGGGGTCGCTTCAGGTGGGCTATATTTTGCTGCCCGCAGCTTTGTTGTTGTCGCTGGGCGTAATTATCGGCTCGCCGGCCGGGGTTAGTCTGGCCAAAAAAGTGCCGTCGCACATAATCCGCACAGGCTTTGCCGTATTTTTGCTGCTGATTATTTTGTTTAAGCTTTATTCTGTATACTTCTGATGCCGTACCTGATCAGCCTCGAAACCTCTTCCGTAGTTTGCTCTGTTGCCCTGCACAAGAGCGGCAAGCTGGTGGGCAAATCGGAGCTGCACCTGGATAAATCGCATTCGTCGCACATTACCATATTACTAAACGAGCTGGTGAAATATGCCGGCATCACCTTAAAAGATATTGCGGCGGTGGCTATTTCGGGCGGACCGGGTTCTTACACCGGCCTCCGCATAGGCACGTCTACGGCAAAAGGTTTATGTTTTGGGTTGGATATTCCGTTGATTGAGGTTTCTACCCTCGAGGCGCTGGCGCATCAGCAAATTCAGTACACGCCCAACCCTGCGGGCTTCAATTTTTGCCCCATGATAGATGCACGCCGCATGGAAGTGTATTGCGGCGTGTACGATCAAAACCTTCGGCCGGTGTTGCCTGTTTCTCCGGTAGTGCTCACAGCCGATTCTTTTTCCGAACTTCTGGCCACGCAACCGGTGTTGTTTTTCGGGAGCGGAGCCGCAAAGTTTCAGCCGCTGGTGGCCGGTAATAAGAACGCGGTATTTGTTTCACAGGGAACACCAGATGCGGGCGCGGTAGGGGAGTTGGCCTGGAAAAAGTTTGAGCAGCAGCAGTTTGAAGACGTGGCCTATTACGAACCGTTTTATTTAAAGGAGTTTTATACCACGGCGAAGTTGCCGGGATGATTGTCTGAATTTGGATTTTTTGGATTGTAGGGGATTTTTTGGATTTGGCACACCGCCCGCTCGCGTCAGTGTCCTCACTGACGTGCAAACAGAAGATTGGATTTGGGCTGTGGCGGGCAAAAAAACGGGCGTTGTAGAACGCTTCCAGGTCCAAGGACGCTGGAAGGTTTTTTTGCAGGGTAATCGCAGCGCGAAAGCCTCCAATTAAATTGTCATTGCGAGGGAGGCACGAGCGCGGCAATCTGGTGAGTAGCGGGAGAATAAACTTTGCCTGTGCTGCAACGGCCAAAAAAGCGCACGTAACAGGCTAAGTAGAGGAACAACCCGATTGCCGCGCTGTCGCTCGCAATGACAGGTTCGGGTTAGCGGTGGGAGATTATTCACTTATTCACTTATTCACTCATTCACTCATCCACTTATGCACTCATTCACTCATTAAACAATGGACGAAATAGTAAACAAAGTTGCCCTTAGCGGGCTGGTTACCATCAACCTCGAGGAGCTTATTCATCCGGGCGAGCGCGTGGTATACGATATAAAAGACAACCTCTTTCACGGGCTTATGCTCCGCGAGAAAGATTTCCGCGAATTTGTAAAAGGCCACGACTGGAGTTTGTACACCGGGAAGAACGTAGCCATTATTTGCTCTGCCGATGCCATTGTGCCAACCTGGGCCTACATGCTGCTGGCGGTGAAATTGCAGCCGTTTGCCAACCATTTCGTTTTTGGCGATCTGGAAAAACTGGAGCAATCGTTGTTTCAGGAAGCTCTTTCTAAAATGGATCTGGAGCAGTACCGCGACGGCAAGCTGGTAATTAAAGGCTGCGGAAACGAGCCGGTGCCAACGTATGCGTATGTGGAGATAACCCGTTTATTGATGCCCATAGCCCATAGCATTATGTACGGCGAGCCGTGCAGCACCGTGCCGTTGTATAAGAAACCGAAAGTGCGGGAAGCGTAGGGGCGAATTGCATTCGCCCTATTTTCGGCCTCCATACACAAGCAGCTCTGCAAAGTTGCTTTTGCTTTACATAAACAATTGCAAAATTGGTCGTATGTAACGTTACTGACGAGCATCAGCCAGGCAACTGACCAAAGTCATCGGCTTTGTTACTTCTGAATTTTTACCTTTGCCTACACAAGAAACCAGATTTGCGCCAGACAAATTTTTGACTGGCAAATAATTTAAACACGAAAACTACCGACCTATGAACAATATTCTTTGCCTCACCGATTTCTCTGAAGCTGCCAATAACGCGCTACGTTACGCTGCCTGGTTTGCCGCCGAAACAAAATCTAAGCTCACTATATTAAATGTGGTGCACGACAAGGCTTTTTTTGCCGGCATCGGCAGATTAAACGAAGATGAACTTACCCAAAAGTTAGACCAGGCCAACCAAAACCTGATGGCTTGCCGCGAGTTTATTTCCGGAAAAACCACTTCCACGCAGGTACAGTGCGATTACAGAGCCGCCCATGGCGATTTAGGAGATGTGGTAAATAAAATATCGCGGGAAGAGAATTTCGATCTAGTAATAATGGGTACTACCGGCGCGGGCCACGACACGCTGGAGGAGTTAATGCTGGGCAGCAATGCTATTGCCATGTTCGAGCATTTGCAGGTGCCGGTTTTAGCCGTACCGTTTAGCTTTACCAAAAGGCAGCTAAAGCATTTGGTTTTCGCTACCGATTTTCAGCCTTTAGACGAACAGGTAGTAAACCAGGCAATGGCAATGTGCTCCGGATTTGAGGCGCACCTGCATTTGCTGCATGTTACCGAAGAAAAAAGCAAAGCCGCCGAACAAAAGTTAATAGACTTTACCAAACCATTTGCTAACCGCTACGACCATCTGCACGCCACCTGTATTACCCATAAAGATACCGAGCGGGGCGTACTTACCTATTCTAAAGAAGTGTATGCCGATATAATTGTGCTGGCCGGCAAAGAATATGGCTTCTTTGGGCGCATTTTCAATCAGTCTACTACCGAGATGGTTTCGTACCAGACCAAAGTGCCGTTGCTGGTTTTTCCGGTAGCCTGGAAAAAGAGCCGCGAGAAAAGTTTAGCCTGATCAGGAAGCGAACAGTTTTTATAACCAATACCATTTTTAGCCTGCGATGCCCTGTTTTTTGGGTGTTGCAGGTTTTTTATTTTTATGGGTTGATTGTTTCTGGTAATAGGAGCAGCTAAGCTGCAAACTGGTTTTACTACGGTCTGCTAAATGGGCATCTTGCACGGCGGCAGCTTAATTCGCAGCTTCGTATAGTTGCAATGCCCGTTTTTTTGCCTGCCGCAGGGTAATAATTTTCCATCACGCCAAATCAAACTCTTCTCCTAATTCCGGAATTACCGGGTTCCAGCCTAATTGGTGGTGCAGTTTTACGCGCAGCGCATCGGCGGCCTGAGGTTCGCCGTGGGTGAGAAAAACGTGTTTTGGAGCTTTGCGGAGCAGCGCCACCCAATCCAGCAATTCGTGCTGGTCGGCGTGCGACGACATCGAATCCATTTTTATAACCCGCGCCCTAACCGGATAATATTCGCCGCGGATCTTTATTTCTGCGGCGCCGTCTTGCAGTTGGCGGCCTCTGGTGCCTTCGGCCTGGTAGCCGGCCAGTACGGTAGTGTTGTTTTCAGCCTGAATATATTTTTCGAGGTAACTTAAAACACGGCCGCCGGTAACCATGCCGCTGCTGGCAATTACCACTTTTGGCCGCTCGTCGTTTACCACATATTGCGAGGCTTTGTAGTTTTCGAGCATGGTAACCGAGCGCAGCATTTGCTCGCATTCGCGGGCCGAAAGTTTATGCCAACCAGTAAATTCTTCAAAAACCTTCATCACGGCAACGCCCATGGGGCTATCCATATAC
>JAFADQ010000093.1 GCA_023424725.1 Bacteroidota bacterium | reverse complement strand
ACTTTTGTCATGCCGTGGTGCACCAATCCGTTGCGGGTGGGTGTGCCCATTTGCATAGTGCCGTTGCTGCTGCCCAAGGCGTAGGGGAGAAGCGTAAGGTTTTGCACGCCGCTCATTTGCACGTTATCTTTCCATATCTGCTGAAAAACGGGCACCGGCTCTACCGCATATACGTGCCCGTTTTTGCCGGAAAGTTTAGAAAGCGAAGTAGAATAGTAGCCCAGGTTAGCGCCTATATCCAAACAATAAAAACCGGGTTTGATGATCTTCTCTAAATAAAAAAGCTCCGGATATTTGCTTTTGAACATGCCGCGGCCGGTAAGCCACAAATAACTTTTACTAACCAAACGCAGGTAACCTTCAAAACCGAGCGCTTTTTCCAGCAGTTTCCGGAGTAACTTCATAAGGGCAAAGTTACCAAGAGCCGGCGTAATTATTGGTGTGGCCGGGCTAAAGACAAATAATACAATTTATTTATTCCTGCAAAGGCCAAAATATTGCATGTGATAAGTAAAAATTGTAATTTAACATGTCGGCCTGATTTTCGTATAGGCTTATGCTATCAGGCCTGTTTGTCAGGAAGTTTCGGATGTGTTTAAGGTAGATTATGTGTATGAAAAAATTATTACTTCTCTCAGCCTTTATATTTTTTGTTTCGGGTGTGGTAAATGCACAGTTTATCCCTGCCGAATTTAAAGCCAACTGCGATTGCGAATTCGTGAAAGAATACGAAAAACCCGCGCCGGGCGGCTATATGGTTACTTCTTATAAATGTGTATCGAAAAGCCTGGGCGATGTGGCGCTTTACCGTGTTACACTGATGGATTTGAGCAAGGATTTCAGGCGGATAAAAGCCAACCAGGTGCGGCAATATTTAGACGGTTATTACACGTCGCTGGTAACGGAGCTGGAGAACGCGAAAATAGATACAGAAGAGCGTAAACTAAACGGCGCCAGAACTATAGAGTACCAGCAAATGGTGAAGTTTGATGATAAAACCGTTCCGCAAAAAACTACCGTTTTCGTGCAAAACAAAAAATCTATCACGCTGCAAATGGCTAGCAACTCGCCGCTTATCGATCGCAAGTTCGATGATTTTAAGAACAGTTTCGTGCTTTTGAATTCGTTATAGAACCTGGCCCTAAATCCGCTCCACAGGAAGTGGGGCGAAATGTAGCCGCGCAAACTGCTTTATTTTTATAGATTTTAAAATGGCATTCTTTTAACGAAGGATGCCATCGCTTTTTTACCCTTCTGCGACCATTTTTTTGCCCGTTACAGCCTAAGCGCCGTAGCCGGAATCCAGCCGCTTTTCTCTCCGGCCTCTACAAACCAAAACTGCCCGAATTTACCGATTACCTGCACTTGTTGTTTGGCCTGTAACGTGTCTATAATTGGCGCCTGCAGGCCGGGCCGGCCGGTTAAGTTTGCTTCTGCTATTAAGTGGCTCTGGTAGGCGGGTTTTGTGGCAGGTTCCAGTTTATTGGCTGCAACATATTCCTGGGTTCCGTCGGGCCACAGAATGCGGTAATTGTTGCCTTGCGCGCCCAAAACCTGGCCAAGCGCGAAATCATTTTCATTAGCTGTTATTTTATTTTTGCCTCTGGCAGGTGCTTTTTTGAGCCTCACAGAGTTAGTAAGCAAGCTCCCGGCAACTTTAATTTTTGGGAGAATGGTATCGGGCTGCTGCAAAAACGGAGCCGGATCTTTCGGCCCGCGGCCACGGCTGTAAATGCCAAAATGCAAATGAGGCGGCGTGTGTTTTGCATTTCCGGTGTTGCCTACCAAGCCCAATGTGTCGCCGGTTTTTACGCGGGTTCCGGCGGTTACCAATTGGCTGTCGAGGTGGGCGTAGTATAAACTGCGGCTTTTTTTCATGTCCCAGAGCCACACCACTTTGCCGCCCAAACGGTTAAGTCCGGCATCGGTAATTACCCCATCTACAGCAGCTACAACAGGCGTGCCGCGCTTCGCGAAAATATCTACGCCGTGGTGGTCGCGCTTACCGCCGTCGCGGGCATCACCAAAAAAACTTTGTATAGATTTTGGCGTGTGCCCTTTCACCGGAAAACCCATGGTGCCGCCCTTGGTAATGCTTAGGGTGTAATTACCGCTGCTAAGCAGTTCGGGTTGCAGGCGCAAGGTGTAGGTTCCGGTTTCGGCGGGTTCAAACTCCAGACGCACAGCCGCGGTATCTAAGCTGGCAACATGGTACGGCCCGGTTTGCGGCTGCACCTGGTACACATCGCCAAAAAGCCTGAACGAGGGCGGGTTGGTGTATTGTAGATTTATGTTGAATTTTTCGCCTTCGCGGGCCTCGAATTTATATGCCACTGCGGTTGGCTTTTCTGCCGGGAAATAGCCGGTTTCTTTAAACGGCACTTTAATAGCAACGGCATTCTGCAGCACTTCCTGGCTTACGCTTACCCATTTTTGGCCAGCCTCGGTTTTCAGGATTCCGGCTTTTTCCAGCTTGCTGATATAGGCTTCGTGCGGGGTTTGTTTCTTAAAAACTTCTTTTAAAACACGCGGCTGGCTGCAAAAAGAAAATAATGTTGAAATGGCCGCTAACAGCACAAAATTTGCTCCTCGCAGCTTATTGTTTTCCGGTTTTATAGTAATCATGTACTTTGTTTAACACGCAAACGATGATAACAGTTTCGGGCTGATTTGGCCTAAAAAGAACCATTGCCAAACATTGCGAGTTATTGATTTGTTGAGATGGAAACGCATCTTTTGCCGGTTTGTTACTCCGCCCGGAAATTTGTATTTTTGTACTTAAATCGCAATTCCCTATACCAATACCTATATGATCCAGACACTGGAAAGAACCAACTACAAAGTAAAAGACATTACGCTTGCCGATTGGGGCCGCAAAGAAATTCGCCTTGCCGAAGCAGAAATGCCCGGTTTAATGGCCATCAGAGAAGAGTTTGGCCCGAGCCAGCCGCTTAAAGGCGCGCGCATTGCCGGTTGCCTGCACATGACCATCCAAACAGCCGTTCTTATCGAAACATTGGTGGCCCTTGGCGCCGAAGTTACCTGGAGTTCTTGCAATATTTTCTCTACGCAAGATCATGCCGCCGCTGCCATAGCCGCCGCTGGTATTCCGGTTTTTGCCTGGAAAGGAATGACCGAAGAAGAATTTGACTGGTGCATTGAGCAAACACTTTGGTTTGGCGAAGACCGCAAGCCATTAAACATGATTTTAGATGATGGCGGCGACCTTACCAACATGGTATTAGATCGTTTCCCTGAGCTGGCTTCCGGTATAAAAGGTCTTTCTGAAGAAACCACTACCGGTGTGCACCGCCTGTACGAGCGCATGAAAAACGGTACGCTTCCAATGCCTGCCATTAACGTGAACGATTCGGTTACAAAATCGAAATTCGATAACAAATATGGTTGCAAAGAGAGTTTGGTAGATTCTATCCGCCGTGCTACCGATGTAATGATGGCCGGTAAAGTGGCCGTTGTTGCTGGTTACGGCGACGTTGGAAAAGGTTCTGCTGCTTCATTGCGTGGTGCCGGTGCCCGTGTAATCGTTACCGAAATCGACCCTATTTGCGCGCTTCAGGCGGCTATGGATGGTTTCGCGGTAAAGAAAATGATGGATGCGATTAAAGAAGCCGATATTGTTGTAACAGCAACCGGTAACTTTAACATTATCGGCGAGAAGCATTTCCGCGCCATGAAAGATAAAACCATCGTTTGTAATATCGGCCACTTCGACAACGAAATCGATATGGCGTGGTTAAACAAAAACTACGGAAACACCAAAGACATTATAAAGCCACAGGTAGATCTTTATAATATAGATGGTAACGATATTATTGTATTGGCAGAAGGCCGCCTGGTAAACCTTGGCTGCGCTACCGGCCACCCGTCGTTTGTAATGTCTAACTCGTTCTCTAACCAAACGTTGGCCCAGATAGAGCTTTGGACAAATACCGATGCTTATGAGAACAAAGTGTATACTTTGCCAAAGCATCTGGACGAGAAAGTAGCCCGCCTGCACCTTGGTAAAATTGGTGTTGACCTGGAGGAACTTACTCCCGAGCAGGCTGCCTACATCGGTGTTACGCCGGAAGGACCTTACAAGCCATAGTACTACCGTTACTAATCAGGTAGTGGGTAATGAGTATTGGGTAGTGAAACAGATTGGTTTTTGATCTGATTGCCGCTCAATTTCATAAATCCATACAGAAAAGCCGCTTCGGGAACGAGGCGGCTTTTTTGTGCTGTAGCGGGTGGTTTTTTGATGCTTGCAGAGTAGTGGGTTTTAAGCGCGGGAGTTTATCGTAGCGCTTCCCGTAACAAGCTGCGGATGCCAGGCTCCGGTTTGGCGAAATAAAATAATAACCTGAGTTAGATTAATAAAAATGGCTTTGCCGATGCGCACGGGCCATTGTTTAGTGTTTTCGCCAACAACCAACCTGTTAAGTTTTTGGTGAAAACACCCACGCCCCAAGGCTAAGCGTAACGCCGGCCTCCTGGCCGGTAAGGTTAGCAGAAACCAGGCGTTTAAATAACTTGGCGAGGGTGGCAAATGTAGAATTAATTGCTTTTGCCTGTGGCAAAAGGGCTATACCGGCCCGGAGGCCGGAGTTACAGATCATTAACCTGAAGGCTACGGCGAAAACACCAGCGCCGAGAGGCTGAGCGTAACGCCGGCCTCCTGGCCGGTAAGGTTAGCAGAAACCAGGCGTTTAAATAACTTGGCGAGTGTAGTAAATGTAGAATTAATTGCTTTTGCCTGTGGCAAAAGGGCTATACCGGCCCGGAGGCCGGAGTTACAGATCATTAACCTGAAGGCTACGGCGAAAACACCAGCGCCGAGAGGCTAAGCGTAACGCCGGCCTCCTGGCCGGTAAGGTTAGCAGAAACCAGGTATTTAAATAACTTGGCGAGGGTGGCAAATGTAGAATTAACTGCTTTTGCCCGGGGCAAAAGGGCTATACCGGCCCGGAGGCCGGCGTTACAGATCATTAACCTGTCGGCTATAGCGAAAACACCAGCGCCTTCAGGGTTTAGGTATTCGCCTAGGGCTGAAGCCCAGCGCTACGTGGCAAAAAGACACTATACTTTGCAAAACTACCGCGCCAGCTAAAGGCTGCAACGAGCAAAAATTGTGGTGTTAAGAAGCAAATAAAACTCAATCAATAAAAGAAATTATTCCAGGCAGGAAGTGCGCCA
>JAFADQ010000084.1 GCA_023424725.1 Bacteroidota bacterium | reverse complement strand
GCCTTTAACGTCGCGGCCGGTAACCTGCAAGTGGCCTTTAGGGTTTGGGCAGATCCAAACGTTGGTCCAGGCAGGCGGAATCACGAGCTTTTTTATCCGATCGAGTTCATTCTGGTCGGTTATCTTTTCGCCTTTCTTATCGAGGTAAATAAACTTGCCTCCGGGCCCTTTTTTGCGTGTAATTCCTGGTTTTGCATCGGAATAATAACACAAACCTGCCCCACGGGCAGAGAGTGTAGAATCGCGGTAAAGCTGGTGAACATCGGGAGCCGCTGCGGGCATAAAAGCAAAATAAGGGAAACAGCTCTTTTACCCTGCCAACTACTAAAAGGTTGTTGTGCCTAAACCTGATGTATGCATTTTGGTAATTTTAGCTAAGGCTGTAAGCTGTTTATTCAGATAACCGGAACAGCAAAACCGGCAATTTTTATACTTATCCGTATACCATTCCATCGTTAGTAGTACTATAATTTATGGATAGTTACACCATCCTGATCATACTCAGTTCGCTGGTTGTTTTTTCTTATCTGCTCGATATGCTGGCCCGCCGGTCGCATATTCCGTCGGTGCTGCTTCTTCTATTACTTGGCATAATTTTAAAATCTCTTACAGAGTATTTTGGCATACGTACCATCGATTTTCTGGATATTTTGCCCACCCTGGGCACTATTGGTTTAATTCTGATAGTGCTGGAAGGAGCGCTTGAACTCCGGTACCACGAATCTAAAAAACAGCTCATCAACAACGCTTTTTTCACGGCCCTCTTTCTGCTGCTGATCATCGTTTTCAGTCTTACAGGCTTGTTTATGTACATCACAGAAATGCCGTTTTATAACTGTTTTCTTAACGCTATTCCGTTCAGTATTATCAGCTCGGCCATTGCCATTCCGTCGGTAGCGGGCATACAAAAAGAAAGCAAAGAGTTTGTGATTTACGAGTCTTCGTTTTCTGATATTCTGGGCATTGTTTTGTTTGATTTCGCGCTCTACAACACCAGTTTTAAACCGGCAACTTTTCTTACCCTCGGCTTAGATATGCTGCTTATTCTGGTGTTGTCGGCCATTTTTTGCCTTTTTCTGCTTTTTGTGATGGGGCGGATAAAACACCATGTTAAGTTTTTCCTGATACTGGCTATCTTGGTGCTTATGTACGCGTTGGGCAAACATTATCACCTTTCATCGTTGGTTTTTGTGCTGGCTTTCGGTTTGTTTTTAAGCAACGCCGACCAGGTAAGAAATGCCTGGTTCCGGAAAAACCTGTTATACCGCAAACTGCACCGCGACCTGCACCGCTTATATCAGTTCACCGCCGAAAGTGCTTTTCTGCTGCGCACCTATTTCTTTATCATTTTCGGTTTCACCATCGCTATAGAAACCTTTCTGCACCGCACTGTAGCGCTTAACGGACTGCTGATCGTTATTCTGATCTTTACAACCCGCTATATTTATTTAAAATACATCGCCAAAGTAAACTCCGGCCCGGTTGTGTATGTTTCGCCGCGGGGGCTTATTAGTATCTTGCTGTTTTTCAGTATCCCGCCGGAGTTACAAATGGTAGAAATAGGAAACGGCTTATTGTTTATTGTAATTCTGGCCACAGGAATTGTAATGGCATACGGTTTATTTACATACCGGAAAGATCCCAAAGCCGGTACCGGTGCCGGTAGTTAATTTTTCTATTGCCGATATTGCTTTAAATGATTATTGCGCCAGCCCCGGAGCTATATATTATTTTAATATGCAATATTTTAATTATCTTTATCAACCAAAAACCTGGTTGATGCACGATTTTAAGTGCCTGCTTTTCAGCTAAAAGTTTTACCTAATGCCCGCCAGATTCTGTTTCAGAGGCATTATTAACAAGGTCGTTAATCCTATTTCGCACATTATCTTCCACATAATATAAATCAAATGTTAAACAAATTTTTGGCTTCGGTTGCTGTATGCGCTTTTTTGGCCGCTCCAGCGTTGGCGCAAAAAACGAAGCACCTCGAAACCGTTACAAAAAAAGGCTCTGAGCTGGTAATTCCCTTCCAGAAATACCAACTGGCAAACGGCCTTACGGTAGTAGTGCACGAAGACCATTCAGACCCGGTGGTGCATGTAGATGTAACCTACCACGTTGGCTCGGCCCGCGAAGAGATAGGCAAATCCGGATTCGCGCATTTTTTTGAGCACATGATGTTTCAGGGATCTGATAATGTTGGCGACGAGCAGCACTTTAAATTTGTAAGCGAAGCCGGCGGAACCCTAAACGGAACCACCAACCGCGACCGCACCAATTATTTCGAAACCGTGCCCGCCAACCAGCTCGAAACCGCGCTTTGGCTCGAAGCCGACCGAATGGGCTTTTTGCTGGATGCCGTTACGCAGCGTAAATTCGAAATCCAACGCGAAACCGTTAAAAACGAGCGCGGCCAGCGCTACGATAACGCTCCGTATGGGCTTGCCGGCGAAAAAACCAGCCAAACTTTGTATCCTTACGGCCACCCCTACTCGTGGCTAACCATTGGGTATATAGAAGACCTGAACCGGGTAGATGTAAACGACCTGAAAAACTTTTTCCTGCGCTGGTACGGCCCAAATAATGCCACTCTTACCGTTGGCGGCGATGTAAAACCCGAAGAAGTGGTTAAGCTTGCCGAGAAATACTTCGGTTCTATTCCCAAAGGTCCGGAAGTAAAAAACATGCCTCCTATGCCGGCAAAGCTCGATAAAGACCGGTATGTAAGCTACGAAGACAACGTACGCCTGCCTATGCTGCGCGTAACGTATCCGGGAGCGCCGCAGTTTAGCAAAGACGAAGCCGCTCTGGACGCGCTGGCTTACCTGCTGGGCCAGGGCAAAAACTCGCCGCTTTATAAAAACTTTATCTTAACACAAAAAGGCACTTCGGCTTATGCGTTTCACTGGAGCTCTGAGCTTGCCGGCGAGTTTATTTTCTCTGTGATGGCTTTTCCGGGCACGCCGCTTGCCGAAACCCAGAAAGTGCTAACGCAGGCCATGGCCGATTTCGAGAAAAAAGGCGTTTCGCAGGCAGATCTTGACAGATTTAAAGCATCTACAGAAAGCCAGATGATAAACGGACTTGCGAGCGTACACGGCAAAGTAGCCCAATTAGCCGCTTACCAAACCTTTACCGGCGATGCCAACTATTTCGGAAAGGACCTTTCGCGCTATACCAGCCTAACTACTGCCGATGTTATGCGCGTGTACAATACCTACATAAAAGGCAAACCCTCTGTTACGCTTAGCGTGGTGCCAAAAGGCCAAAGCGAGCTGGCAGTAAACCAGGAAAATTACGTTGTATCTAAAGCCGGATTTAAACCCGGACCAAACGAATACGCCAACCTGAAATACAACAAAGCCAAAGACAATTTCGACAGAAGTAAAAAACCTGCGGCAGGCAAAAACCCGGTTGTGAGCGTGCCGGATTTCTGGACATCGGAACTTAAAAACGGCATTAAAATGATAGGCGCCCGCAACGACGAAATTCCTACCGTTGCCATGCAAATAAAAATAAAGGGCGGCCAAATGCTGGAGGCAAACAACCCGGCAAAAGCAGGCATCGCGCAGCTTACCTCGCGCATGATGAACGAGGGCACACAAAAATACACCGCCGAGCAGTTTGAAGAAGAACTGGAAAAACTGGGCAGCGACATAAACGTGTACAGCGGCTCCGAAGAAATTACCATTACGGTAGAATCGCTCACTAAAAACCTCGACAAAACCCTGGCCTTGCTGGAAGAGCGCCTTCTGCATCCAAAGTTTGAGCAGGAAGCCTTCGACAGACTAAAAAAGCAGCAAATTGAGGCGATAGAAAATCAGGCAACACAGCCTACGGTTATCGCCAGCAACGCGTTCCGTAAAGTGGTATACGGCGATCAGCATATTTTCGGAACGCCCATGATGGGAACTGCAGAATCTGCTGCCGGTTTAACCCTGGCCGATGTACAGAATTTTTATAGCCGGAACTTTTCGCCGGCTGTAACCAATGTTGTAATTGTTGGAGATGTAGAGAAAGAAAAAGCGCTGGCAAAACTTTCGTTTCTGAACAAATGGCAAAACAAGGCTGTAAAAATGCCGCAGTTTGCCGCCACTCCTAAAATAGACAAAACGCGTATTTACCTGATAGACAAAGAAAACGCTCCTCAGTCTGAGATCAGGATTGGTTACATAGCCATGCCTTTTGATGCCACCGGCGATTTCTTTAAAACCGGCCTGATGAACCATAACCTGGGCGGCGATTTTAACAGCCGCATAAACCTGAACCTGCGCGAAGACAAAGGCTGGACTTACGGCGCCCGCACCGGCTTTAGCGGTTCTAAAATGGCCGGTCCGTTTACGGCATCTGCAGGTGTGCGCGCAAACGCTACCGACAGCGCCGTGTACGAATTTATAAGAGAAATGAAGCTGGTGCAGGAACAAGGCCTGAAAGACGAAGAAGTAGCCTTTATGCGCAGCGCCATTGGCCAGGCCGATGCCCGCAAATACGAAACCCCGCTACAAAAAGCCGCTTTTCTGGGCCAGGTTATAGAGTACGATCTGCCTAAAAACTTTACCGACCAACGCAACAAGATCATAAAAGAAATATCTACTGCCGAGCTTAATTCGCTGGCTAAAAAACACCTCGATACCAATAAAATGGCCATTGTGGTAGTTGGAGATAAACAATCTGTAATGCCCGGATTACAAAAATTGGGTTACGATATTGTAGAGCTCGATAAAGACGGAAATAAAATAATGAACTGATCTGTTTAAAAACGCCTAAAAGTAACACCTTGTTTAAAAGTAGCCTGGCCAATACGTCAGGCTACTTTTTTATATTAAGCAAACCGTATATTTGCTGATCAGAAGCTGCTGGCATCAAAAAACAGGGCACAAGCAACTAAAATCTGTTTTGGCGGCGCTATTTGTTACCTTTTAGTATCTCTTACGTACAACCATCCATTATCTCAGTTTCCGATCACAAGCCTGTAATATAATATGAAAAACCAGTTACGACTATTATTATTCTTTCCGGCCCTTGCCTTAACACTAACTTTTAGCGGCTGCTCGAAAGATAAAAACGGCGAACGCTTATTATTTTCTGTTGAAGACGACATCGCCATGGGCCAGCAAACCGCCCATCAGGTAGATTCTATTTATGCCGCACAAATATTGAGTCCGTCGCAATACCCGGAAGCCTACGCCTACCTGGAGAGCGCGAAACAAGAAATATTACAATCGGGCAAAATAGCGTATAAAGATGAATTTGCCTGGAAACTAACCATTATCGACGACAACACACTGAATGCTTTTTGTACTCCGGGCGGCCATATTTATTTTTATACAGGCCTTATAAAATACCTCGATAGCGGCGACCACCTAATTGGTGTTTTAGGTCACGAAATGGCCCATGCAGATAAACGCCACACATCGCAAAGTCTGCAGCGCGAGTACGGATTATCTGTATTGCTGAGCATTGTTACCGGAGGAAACCCAGGAATGCTCACCCAGATCGCTGCCAGCCTGGTTTCGTTAGATTATAGCCGCGAGCACGAAACTGAAGCCGATGCCTGGAGTGTAGAATACCTTGCCCAAACCAATTATGCCTGCAATGGAGCCGCCGGTTTCTTTCAGAAATTAATAGACCAGGGTTCTGGCAGCAGCGGGCCTGCTTTTTTAAGCACACACCCAAACCCAGACAACCGCGTGCAGAAAATTAACCAAAAAGCAGACGATTTAAATTGCGACAAAACTCCTACGAACGATAATTTTCAGGCAATGAAAAACACATTGCCGTAATGGTTAGAAATTACACTTATCAGCCTCATTTGTATCTTTAACAAGTGAGGCTTTTATATTTATTTTCTATGGATAACGCCCCTAAAAATGGCCTTCACAGCCTTCTGTACCGGTTAAAAACAAAATTCGACGAAGCGGTTTTCGATTTCCGGGCAAAAAACAATTTGTTCGCGCCTTTGCAGATAGTTACTTACCGCAGTTATGGCACCCAAAACCGCTTGTATGTTAAGGGCCGTTTGCTGGCAGATAAGGGAATT
>JAFADQ010000176.1 GCA_023424725.1 Bacteroidota bacterium | reverse complement strand
AAACAATAAAGGAGGCACTGTAGCAGGCCTCCTTTACTTAAATCAGGTTATGCCCGGCTTAAAATTCTACTGCCAGATATACTTGCCCATAATGGTTTCTGAAGTTGAAATCGTTGCCAAGTAAAGCGCCTTCTTCGGGGTTTAATACGTCGCGCAATCCTACATTGTAGCGCCCGCCAATTCTGAATATCTTGTAACCGAACTGTACGCCTGCTGCTGCTCCCATATCGAAGGTGTGCAAGCCATTTTTATCTATTTCTTTATCGTTTTGGTCTTTAGCAGTAAGCATTAACGAAGCCTGAGGCCCTGCCATAATACTCCAGGTTCCTTCGCCTACAATGTTGTACGATAGCAGCAAGGGCACATCTATATAATCAAAGCGCATTTTGGTAACATCATCTCCGCTATCGCCATCAAACCTGAAATCGGCTCCTCTTCTGGAGTAAAGTGCTTCTAACTGCAGTGCCCACGATTCTGATAAGCCAAGCTTGCCATAGGCGCCAAAATGAAAACTGGTAATTCCTTCTGAGTCTATGCCTTTGGGCACATCATACATAGAGGCAATGTTAACACCCGCTTTTACTCCGAAACCGGTATTAACAGGGCCTGCCGCTTCGTTATGGTTGCCGCCCAGCCGCTGTGCAGAAACCGTTGCCGAAACAAGCAACGAGGCAAAAAGTAACGATAAAAATCTCATAGTTTAGTGTTGTTTAGTGGCACATGTAAACAGCCGCCGGTTTTGGCGCCTGCCAATGGGTTATAGTACGAGTATTATTTAGTTTGGATGCAACCGGGCTACAGGTTGCCATACTTGTGCACTTGTTACGGAGTATTACGAGCCAGGTTCAGCAGATGTGCTTTTTTAATGTCCGGAAATTGATAATTTGTTTTTATCTTAGTAGTTAGTATTGCCGGGAATTACAGAAAACCTAACCGCAAAAAAAGAGTAAAAGGAAATTACGCCTTTTGCTATGTTAATGCTATAAAAAACATTCCGGCGCTGTTTTAATAGTAGGTAAATTAGTAGGTAGATAAATAAAATTGCTGAAATAGTGCAGCCTCCTGTTTTGTATGCTTAAGGTGTATGCAAACTATTCTTAAGCTTAGTTTATTATGCCGTTAATAAGTTTTATACAGCGTATAATAAAACTAAAGCAAATGCGTAGCCATTAGCATATTTCTCAAAGCTGCATCCCTTATTTTACATTAGCCTGCCCCATAATAATTTGTGCCTTTAAAGGCAATAAATAACCCCTTGTAATACTTATTACTGTGCGGGGTGTAGTATAAATTATGAATTGTAGAATCTACAATTAAAATATTACGTAAGCGGCTCATAAGTCGCTATTATTCAGGTATTTTTAACAAATTAATTTTACGTTCTGGTGTTGCGAATTTTAACTCCCGCTATTTTAAAAAAAGCGGAGTAGGTATGAAAAGTTCTGTTAGGCAAAAGTTCGACTTCGTTTTGAATTGCACCCATGAGGGCGTAATTCAGGAAGTGCTTTTTGTTTCGGCGGAGCTGGCCCCTTTTTTGGTGCCCGCAGCCTCGCTTTTTAATTTGGTTTTGCCCCAAACCAGGGCGCGGTTGCATGAGTTTTTCACTATGCTGCATTCGGGCGCGCCGGTCAGCAGTAATCTTACACTTAGTGTGCCTGGCCTGGAAGGGCTGCAGGTGTCGGTAAACGGCCTGAAACAAGGTAACAGATTTGTGCTGAACGGCTTTTTCGGGAAAAACACCTCGGGCCTTTATCCATTAACAGAATACGCTCCGTTGAAAACAAAAAATAGTTTAAAAAAACAGGGTGCGCTCTGGCCTTCTAAACAAAGTCCGGATGTGTTGCATTTGCAAAAAGAAGTACGGCAGTTACGGCAGTTGCTACAGGCAAGAGAAGAGATGCTTAACTCTTCTTCTGATATAATATGCTCTTTCGCGCCAGACGGAACAATACACGAAATTAACAAGGCAGTAAAAGATTGTCTTGGTTTTGAGCCTTCCGGGCTGGAGGGCCAGAATTTGCTCACTATAATCTGCAAAAAAGACCATGCTAAAATTAAAGCGTCGGTGCAGGAAGCCCTTTACAGCAATTTTCCGGCAAAAACAAAGTGTGCAGCGCAAACTGTACAGCGCCAAAAAAAAGAAATGCTCTGGACCATAACTTGGTCGGCAGAGGCGCGAATGCTTATTGCCACGGCGCACGATATATCAGAATATGTAGCGGTTACCAACACACTAAAGAAAAATAAAAAAGAACTGAAAGAAGCCCAGATGCTGGCCCGCATTGGCGGCCTGGAGGTAGACCTGGAAGCCGGAAAGGTTATTGTTTCTTCTGTGCTGGGGCAAATTTTAGGCTTAAATAACCGCCTTATAATGCCGCTGGCAGAGTTTAGCAGCTTTATTCACCCAAAAGATCTGCTAGTTCTTCAGAGCACAATCAGAAACAGCTCGCCCGATAATAATAAATTCCGGATTGGTTACCGTTTTGCCGCGCCCGGAAACAGCTGGCTTTATCTAACCTCGCACACAGTGCTGCAGCGCAACCACGATGGAAAGGTTATTAAAATAATAGGGCAGGCGCAGGATGTAACCGAACAGCATAAAATACAGCAAGCCCTGCGCTTAGAGCAGCAGCGCAGCCGTATGGTGGTAGATACAGCCCTGGAAGCTTTTATTGCCCTGAACGGAAATGGCGTAATAATAGACTGGAACCATGCTGCAGAGACCATTTTTGGGTGGAGTAAAGAAGAAGTAATAGGCCGCGAGGCCAGCCAGGTTCTTTTAACATCTGCTCTTGTGCCTGCCTTCGACGATGAAGCTTTCTCTTTGATGGAAAATTGCAGAAGGCAGCTGGTTACCAATGCCCGGTTCGATAGAGAAATTTTAAATAAGAACGGCGGTGCTATAAAAGCAGAAATATCGATTACCTGTTTTGGCTTTAATAACAACATATTTCTGAATGCATTTATAAGAGATGTAACCGAAAGGCAACTTGCAGATGAGCTGTTGCGCCAAAGCGAAAGAAGGTTTCGTGCGCTGGTGCAAAGCGGCGCCGATATAATAGGTTTGTTAAACGAAGAAGGCGTGTATCAGTACGTAAGCCACAACGTTAGCAAATACCTAGGTTATAAGCCCGAAGACCTGCTGGGCACCTCAGCAACAGATTATTTTCATCCGGATGATCATGAGTTGGTTTTTGCAGCGCTCTTAGAAATTCAAACCAAAGATTTTATTACCATTCCGGCATTTAGGTTTAGAAATGCCTCCGGCGAAT
>JAFADQ010000148.1 GCA_023424725.1 Bacteroidota bacterium | reverse complement strand
CTGTTAAACCAACCGGCTACCAGGTCGCCTACTTTTATCATTCCGTAAATTAACCCGGCCATCAGCAGCAGTAAAAACAGGCCGGCCAATATTAAAATTCCGGTTCCTTTGCCCTGGTATTTCCCCTCGGTGTAATAGCGCTTCATTAGCCTAACGTTGCGGTTGTTGGCTTTGTAGTAAATGTCAAAAATATTTCCCAGAACAGGAATGCTGCCAAAAACAGCGTCTATTAAAATATTGCCCAGCATTAAAATAATAAGCTTGCGGCTGGCGCCATGCCGGGCCATGTACATTACCAGCGTGCCCGATACCATTAAGCTGGCCGCATCGCCGGCAAAGGGTAAAAGGCCCACAACCGGGTCGAGGCCGAAGCGCCAGTTGGTGCCCGGAATTGTAAACCGGGAATCCATTAATCTGGAAATGCGGTCTATCCAGGCGAAGTCAGGAATTTCGCGGTTTTGTTGGTCTGTAAGGGGCAAATTTTTGGGCATATCAGGGTAAATAGTTGTTAATTTCAGTTAGATAAGACTTATACGGCGCCGCGGCAATTTTCACTAAAAAGCTAACCGGTTGCTGAGGTAAATCTGCCGATTGCTGCCTACCTTCGATGATTAATTGGGGCCGCGCAAAGGCTGCCTTAAAGTAATAAAACATTTATGCACATAGCTATTTCCGGCAACATTGGGGCCGGCAAAACCACACTGGCAACCAAACTAAGCCAGCAATTTAACTGGGATCTGTATTTAGAAGCCGTAGACGAAAACCCGTATCTGAAAGATTTTTATGAGGATATGAAGCGCTGGTCGTTTCATTTGCAGGTGTATTTTCTGAACAGCCGCCTGCAGCAGGTGCAGCAAATACAGGCAAAGCAAAAAGCCGTAATACAAGACCGCACCTTGTACGAAGACGCGCATATTTTCGCCAAAAATCTGCACCAGAGCGGCCTTATGGAAAGCCGCGATTACGAAAATTACCTGGCGCTTTTTAACTCAATGATTGGCCTTGTTCGGCCGCCCGATTTGCTGGTGTATTTAAAAGCAGATTTGCCTAAACTTATAGGCCAGATACAAAAACGCAACCGCGATTACGAAAACAATATCCGGATAGATTACCTCAAAAACCTGAACGAGCATTACGAAGATTGGATTGCCAATTACAAACACGGCAAACTGCTGGTAATAGATGTAAACAACCTCGATTTTGTAGCCCGGCCCGAAGATTTGGGCTCGATTATAGAAAAAATTCAGGTAGAGTTGTTTGGCTTGTTCAGGTAATAAATCAGTTAGCCTATATCAACATACATTTAAGATTTCCCTGAATAGAAAAAGGGCTGCAACGGCCATATTTTTGCCCGCTGCAGCCCAATTTTCTTATTGATTTTTACTGTACCTGCAGCTTCTTTTTACTTTTCTTTTTGTTTTCTTTTTTTAGCCGTTTCAGCCATAAAATTAATCCGGTTACCGGAAACGTTACGCCCAGCAAACACACAATAAAACCTATAATTTTAGACGGTAATCCGAAGATAGAACTAATATGGATGGCCTTGAAAGCGCCACGCACTTTTTGCCCCGCAGTTTTATCGCTGTACAAAGCAGAACTTGCTACAATGCCGCTGTATTGGTCTATAAAATAAGTATCTACAGCCGACTCGTTAACTCCGGCCTGCTGCACGTTTACTGTAAAAACTCCCACCGAATCTTTAGGCAGCTGCACCGCATAAGAATACTCTTCCGAAGGGTTTTGCGCGGCTATTTGCAGCACCTGGTAAAGCGGCAATTGCTTCACGCCCGGTTCGTAAACAGATTCCGGAGCGTCGGGCCGTTTGGCATCTGCTCCCAGTGCGGAAGTTACGCCCTCGTTAAACCACTTAAACGACCACGACAAGCCGGTAAAAGCAAAAATGAACAGAAAAATTGCAGAGTAAAACCCGAATACGATATGAAAATCGTGGTTAAGGCGCTTCCAGCTCGCATCCCATTTTACGGTAAGGCGCTGCTTTAATACTTTGCCTGTTTTTGGCCACCACAGCACAATTCCGGTTATCAGAATAAACAAAAACATAAACGTGCTCCAGCCCACTATGTATTTGCCAATGCCGTCGTTAGAGCCCAGCAGCCAGCGGTGCAGCGCAAAAACCTGAAAGAAAAACGTTTCGCGGTAGCTGTAAACTTCTAAAATATCGCCGGTATACTGGTTTACAAAAATGGTGTGCGTTGGCCGGCCGCCGCCCTTTGCTTTCTCTCCTTTCTGGCCTTTTGCATTGGGTTTTGCTATTGTGGTTTTACCTTCCGGTGCACCGCTTTTTGCCCTTTGCAGGTTATCTTTTAGTGCCGGTGCCTCTTTCTTTTCTAACGCTTTTTTTCCTTCTTCTTTCTGCGGCAGCATTACGCCAATTTCTACCGACCGGCCAGCATCTGCATAAACTTTTACCGAGGCTATTTTTGCCTCAGGCACCTCTTGCCTTACTTTCTGCAACAACGCATCGGCGGGTAGCGCGGGGCCAGCCGGCGAAACATAATACCGGCCTTTGTTAAAGGCATGCTGCAGCTCATCCTCAAACACCAGAATGGCGCCCGTAAAACAGGCTATCAGAATTACTATACCCGATGCAAGGCTAAGGTAAAGATGAATATTGCGGAAGAAGGCCTTCA
Source organism: Bacteroidota bacterium (assembly GCA_023424725.1). Classification (GTDB taxonomy): domain Bacteria; phylum Bacteroidota; class Bacteroidia; order Cytophagales; family Hymenobacteraceae; genus JAFADQ01. Next base: position 1,170 of record JAFADQ010000148.1, on the reverse strand, counting down.
TGAATAATTTTTAGTGGTTATTAAACCAACAAAAACCACCTTCGTTGCAGAGTGGTTTTTGTTGATGTTGCGTTTTGTTTCCGGGCTGCGCCGTTGTTTATTTTCGGCTTAAAACTTATAGGTAAGCACCACCGAAATATTACGCGGCTGTATGCGGTCTATAAAATTAGAACGGTAGGCATCGTACCCAATCGTATCGAATATATTATTGAACAGAAGGCGTGTGCCCCAGTGGTTTTTAAATTCGTAGCTAATTTGGGCGTTGGTAATAGTGTAAGCTTTGTTATACCACGGCGCGGTGTTGGGGTCTATGGCGTGGTATTGCACTCCGTCCTGCGTCCAGTCGTTGTAAGGGCGCTCGCCAAGGTGGTACACGCCAAGCCCAAAACCAAGTCCGGTAAAGGCACCTTTGCATACGCGGTAGTTTGCCCAGGCATTAAAGGTATGTTTTGGTGTATTGTTAGGTGCAGATCCGGGCACAAAAGTAGTGTGCTCTTTGTACTGCGCATCTATATAAGAGTAGCCGGCAATTATTTCCAGGTTTTCCAGCACGCGGCCGGTTAGTTCTACTTCAAGGCCTTTGCGCTCGTCGTTGCCGCCTTTTATGTAGTAACCGGTTGGCTGCACTACACCGTTTTCGTCAAGCTCAAAAGCCTGCAAATTCATGTTTTTATTGTTGATCTGGAACAAAGTAAGGTTAAAGCGCAGGCGGTTGTTAAACCACTCCGACTTTATTCCTGCCTCTACCTGATCTATTCGCTCTGCTCCCAGCGGCTGGCCGTTAACATCTACCACCGATGCCGAGCGCGGGTTGCTGCTGTTGGTGTACGACCCGAACACGTTAAGGCCGGGCTTAACCGTAAACATTACTCCCGCAAGCGGATTCCAGAAGCTGGATTTAGCGCTGTTTTCGCCCTCGCTGCGGGTTTTGTTGGTGCTGTAGCGCACACCGCCATAAACACGCGCCCATTTTGTAACCTGAATTACATCCTGCGCGGTTATACCAAACCGGTTATCGAAAGAATGCGTGCCGCCCGTGCGCTCAAAACCGCCCACTGTATCGGGCAGAATATTGGTAATAGTAGTTGGGTCCAGCACGTTTATCTGGTCTATAAAAATAGAGTTGTAAGTTGGCTGAAACAGGTCTATATAACGGTAATCGGCGCCGAT
>JAFADQ010000080.1 GCA_023424725.1 Bacteroidota bacterium | reverse complement strand
TTCAAACATCTCGGCAAAGGTGGTGGTGTGTTTTCCTTTGTCGGAGTAGTCAGAAATTTCGGAAGTTTTAAGGGTGAGGCCCGGCAGCAGCGCATTTAGTAAAGTAGATTTTCCTACACCCGAATGGCCGGTTACCAGCGTGGTTTTATGCTGAATCAATTCATAAATTTCTGCAAGGCCTTGCCCGGTTGCGGCAGAGCAGGTGTAACAGGGGTAGCCAATTTGCTCGTACATGTTGCTTACCTGTTGCTGATATCCGGCCAGGTCTTCATCAAACATATCAGACTTATTAAACACCAGCGCAGCAGGAATATCGTAGGCCTCGGCGGTTACCAAAAACCTATCAATAAACCCAAACGAGGTGCGCGGCGAAACCAGCGTTACCACCAGCAAAGCCAGATCTAAATTAGCCGCGATTATATGCGAATAAGCCGATTTGTGCGTACTCTTCCGGATAATGTAATTGCTGCGCGGTATTATTTCGTTTATCAGCCCGGTGCCTTCTTCGCCGTCTTCTATTTCTATGGTTACCACATCGCCCACGGCAATCGGGTTGCTCACTTTCAGGCCTTTAAGCTTAAATTTACCCCGCAGGCGGCATTTATAAATTTCACGGTTTTCTGCCAGCACTTCGTACCACGAGCCCGTCGATCTGATCACTTTTCCTTTCATCGTGCTTATTTTCCGGGCTTTTGGTTTTGGGTTGATTCCGGCAAGATATGCTCTACCAATTTCATTATTTTATTGGTAGCGCCAACATGCCCCGCAACATAATTACGGCTGGCTGCAGAGGCCAGTTTATAGGCTTTGGCAGACCAAAAAAGTTTGTTGATAGCCGCCGAAAGCTCCGTTGTGGAAGTTACAGAAAATGCAGCGCCAAGCGCTATCAGGTCGTGCGCTTCCTGAAATTTGCCGTAATTTGGCCCAAAAAAAATGGGCAGGCCAAAAGTTGCGGCTTCCAGCGTGTTGTGCAGCCCTGCCCCGAAAGCGCCTCCCACAAACGCGAATTTTCCGTACTGGTAAAGCGACGAAAGCAAACCGATAGTATCTACTATCAGAATTCTTTTACCGGCAACTTCCGTTTCTGTTGTTTTGGTGTAGCGGGCCGTTTCTCCCGGAAATTTCTGTTCTATGGTTAGTATGTCCGGCTCTTTTATTTCGTGCGGCGCGATAATAAATTTCAGTTCTTTTTGCGCAGCCATAAACGGCAGCAAATGCTCCATGTCCTGCGGCCAGCTACTCCCTATTACCATAACACCTGCAGAGCCCGAAAATGCCTGCGCCAGAGGCAAACTCTTTGCGGTTTTGGCCACCGCGCTTACCCTGTCGAAGCGCGTATCGCCGGCTATGGTTACGTTGGTTATGCCTATGCCGCGCAGCATTTTTTCCGATTCCGGGTTTTGCACAAAAAAGTGCGTGAATTTGCGCAGAATGTCGCGGTTAAAGGCGCCGTAAGGCTTAAAATACACCTGGTTTTCCCTGAAAATAGCCGACACCGACAACACCGGAATTTGCCTATGGTGCAGCTCGGCCATATAATAATGCCAGAATTCGTACTTTACAAAAATGGCCAGTTGCGGCTTTACGGCAGTAATAAAAGCGCGCGCATTTGCGGCGGTATCTTCGGGCAGGTAAAAAACATAATCGGCCAGGGCGTAGTTTTTCCGTATTTCGTAGCCGCTGGGAGAGAAGAAGGTAAGGCAGATCTTCCAGTTAGGGTAATTGGTCTTAAATGCCTCAATTAATGGCCGTCCCTGCTCAAACTCGCCCAGGCTGGCGCAATGAAACCAGGCAACCGGCATTGTTTCCTGCTGCATTTTGCGCTCTATTCCGGCAAGCAAATTTTCGCGGCCTTTTACCCATTTTTTCGCTTTTAAATGAAACGGAGACGCGGCCTGCAACGCAAGCGAATAAGCTCTTATGCCGATGTCGTAGAGTAGTGGCAAATTTTGTGGTTTTGTTGTGCAAGATACGAAAAACATCACCTCCGGCTTTACTATTAAAGAGGTGTAGTTTACGGTTGTAAAAATTAAGCGCAAAGGCGCAAAGATTTACGCAAAGTGCGCAAAGGTTTTGAAACTAAAATAACAGGGTTTTATCTTCCAGAATTCAGTTTTTTCTTTACGATTATTTGGGTTGATTTTGGTATTAAGACCATGTTTAAATTTTCTGTTTCTGTCTGCAAATCATCGCTTCCGGCACCTGACATCAGCTGGTTTTTTGCTCGTAACCCGGCTATGAGCTGCAAAAACACCTTTATCAGAACCAGATTGCCGCGCTATCGCTCGCAACGACACGAATCGATGATTTTCGACTCCGAAAAGAAAATTTAAACATGGTTTAAAAACAAAAAACCTTCCCCAATAAAGAGGAAGGTTTTTTTCGGAATACGCATTACGAAAAACGCTATACGCACTTAGTGCTTAGAAAGGTAGCTAGAAACGCCTTCGCGGGTAGCCTGCATGGCGTCTTTGCCTTCTTCCCAGTTGGCAGGGCAAACTTCGCCGTGCTTTTCTACGTGTAGCAGGGCATCTACGGTGCGAATTACCTCGTCTATGCTGCGGCCAATTGGCAGGTCGTTAACCAGTTGGTGGCGCACAATACCGTCTTTATCTATCAGGAATAAACCGCGGTATGGTGCAGGAGTTCCGGTAAATACGCTTTCGCCTTCTTCGTTATACTCGTACTGGCCGGCCAAAACATCGTAGTTCATCGCGATGGTTTTAGAAACGTCGGCTACCAATGGGTACGCAACGCCTTCTATTCCGCCGTTTTCGCGCGGAGTGCTTAGCCATGCAAAGTGGGTATGGTGCGAATCGCAAGAGCAACCTACAACGGCTACGTTACGCTTCTTAAACTCCTCTATTTTCTCCTGAAAAGCGATGATCTCTGTTGGACAAACAAAGGTAAAATCGAAAGGATAGAAGAAGAAAACTACATGCTGCTTGCCGATGTACTGGTCAAGCGAAAAATCTTCTACAATTTCGAGATCTACAACCGCCGATGCGGTGAAAGAAGGGGCTTTTTTGCCTACTAAAACTGCCATTTTTTATGTTTGTTTTAAGTGTATTGATTTAATGGTATTGTATGTGGCGCCCTTTACGAAAGGGTGCTTTTTTTGATTTCAGAAACTGATAAATACGCCGGCTACCTTTTAACAGGCAAGCCCGCAAAGTGTTTCGTCCGGGCGCCTGCTTTTTTGGCCTCCGCAGCCTTTACTGCTGCAAAGGTAATTTACCAGAATACTACTGCAAATGATAGCCGTCATTTTTTAACCTCTTGTTTATTATTATGTTTTGAAGCCACATAAAAAAGGCCGGCAACTATTTCTGGTTGCCGGCCTTTAGCGTTGTGTAGAAAAAAGCGGTTTTTAAAGATCCCAGCCTGCGCCAACCTGTAAGCCGGGCACCAGGTTGTAAGAACTTTTGGTGTCTTTAAGAGGAGTGAGGGCCCACCAGCGCAGCGTTGGCGACACCAGTAAATTCATTTTCGGCGATATCCGGAAACCCAGATCCAGGCTGCCGTGCAGCGCTGCGTTTACCTGCCGGTACGAACCTTCGCTGCTGCTTATTTTCTCCAACTGGTACCTGTCGCCGTTCCATACAGGCCTGTTGCCGCCGCTGAAAACATTTATATGAGTGCCAACCGAAAACCCAAGGCTCATGCGGCCCAGGCCTTTAAATTTTTGGTGCAGCGCCAGCGGAACGGTTACAAAATTGTAGCCGGGAGTTAACGATTGGTCTATGCTCCAGTATTCCTGGTTCACAAATACGGTATCGTCTTTTACAGTAGTTTGCGGCTCGGTGCGCTGCGACCGGTTGTAGCGCAAATTAGATTTTAGTTGCGTTAGGCCAATGCCGGCGCTTACGCTTAAGCGGCTGTTTATTCTGTGTTGCAAGCGTATTTGCTGGCTCAGGCTGCTTCCCGAAATTTCTTTCGCGTTAGAGATCAGATCGTTGCCGTGCTCTATATTGCCCCAGCCGGGTGTGGTTTCTACAATAAGCGAAATGGCCCAGCGGCTGGGGAATGGCCATGCCGGCGGCCTTATGCTGCCGCCCGGTTTTGCCACCGGTTGCCTGTGTATGCGCGCTTTTGCGGCCAGGCTGTCTTCGTCTGTTTCGGCTAAAATTAATTGCAGGCTATCGTTGCGGTTTTGCAAAAGCGCCAGTACGGTAGCCTGTGCGGTAAGCATGTTATGCAACTGCCCCGAGTTGTTTGCCAGCGCGGTTTCGTTGCTAAATTCGCGGCTAATGGTAGTATCTAACTCTAAGCCTATCAGCC
>JAFADQ010000057.1 GCA_023424725.1 Bacteroidota bacterium | reverse complement strand
GGTGTATCCTTCGGTTTTAAGAGCGGCAAGGATTGGCTCTATCAGATTAAGATCCTGAAATAACATGATTTTGCTTGAGTGCTGAGGCTCGATACTGGCATCAGCATCAGCGGTAAATAAAATGGTGGCGGAATGAAAAGGTGTTCGGGGCAATTTTGCATTGCCAGTAGCCGCCTGGGGTATAAGGTATTTTGGCCCGGATAGGTTCTAAATACTTCCGGAAATGATAAATAATCGTGCAAAGGTAGGGGTAATAGTGGGGGAAACCTATTAATTGGCTTCCTTCAGCTAAATACGAAAAAGCAGAACGCGATTTAGGTTGTGCTGTCTGGGTTTTTGCTCTTTACAGCCTGCTTAACTTCTCCACCGCCTGCCGCAGCAATTCCTCGTCTTTGGCAAAGCAAAACCGCAGCAGTTTTTCGTCGCGGCCGTCATGGTTAAAGGCGCTTACAGGAATGGTGGCAACTCCGGTTTCGCGGGTTAAACGTGCGGCAAAATCACGGTCGTTTTCGTCGGTTATTTCAGAATAATCGGCCACCTGAAAATAGGTGCCGGCGGCGGGTAAAAAGGTAAACTTGGTTTGGCTTAAAAGGTCGCAAAAGAAGTCACGTTTCTGCTGATAAAAGTTTGGCAGCTCCAGGTAATGCGTGGCATTATCCATAAAATCGGCAATGGCCAACTGAAACGGTGTGCTGGTGCTGAACACCATAAACTGGTGCATTTTACGCAGCTCGGCAGTTAAGGCAGGCGGCGCGATGCAGTAACCCACTTTCCAGCCGGTGTTATGGTACGTTTTGCCAAACGACGAAATAACAAAAGCCCGCTCCCGCAGCTCCGGCACGCTTAAAACCGACTGGTGCACACGCTCATCAAACACGATATGCTCGTACACTTCGTCGCTTATTAAATAGGCCTGTGTATGCTGCATGAGCAAAATCATTTCCTGCAGATCCTCAGCGCCATAAACAGCACCGGTTGGGTTGTGCGGGTTGTTAAAGATGATGAGTTTAGTCTTCAAAGAAACCTTCTTTTTCACCTCATTCCAATCGATATGAAAGGTTGGCGCTTGCAGCGGAATGTACACCGGCGTACCACCCGCCAGAATTACCGCCGGCGCATACGAATCATACGCCGGCTCAAAAATTATCACCTCATCGCCCGGATGCACTACAGCGGTAATGGCCGCGAAAAGCGCTTCTGTAGCTCCTGAAGTTACCGTTATTTCAGTATCCGGATTGGGTGCGTAGCCATACAGTTTCTCGGTTTTCTGCGCGATTTTCTGCCGCAGCGGCAACAGGCCCGGCATAGGCGCATACTGGTTCCAGCCATCTTTCATGTACTTGTGCACTAACTCAACCAGCTCGGCAGGCGGGTTAAAACTCGGGAAGCCCTGCGCCAGGTTTATGGCATTGTGCTGCTGCGCAAGTTGTGTCATTACCGCGAAAATGCTGGTGTCGGTGTTGGGGAGTTTAGAAGAGATCAGGGTCATGAAAGCAGGAGATTTTAGAAAGGCTAAGGTAAGAAAGAAATGTCTGAATTGGGATGCGCGGATCGTAGGGGCGAATTGCATTCGCCCTTATGTCTGAAACGAAGTTCGGCGGAGCCAATTTGGAATTACAGGATTTTTGGAAAAACAGGATTGAAATAGGTGCTTCGCAGACTAGTTTTTACCCCTCTCTGCCCTAAAGGGCATCTCTCCCGCAGGGAGAGAACTGACACGGCAGCTGATAATTAAACTTTAGCCCAAAACAAAAACGGAGCTACTAAAACTCCTCTCCCTGCGGGAGAGGTTAGGGAGGGGGGTAAAAAACTGGCCGCAGGCGCCGCTTTTATATTTATTCCAGTTCAGATAAGGGCGAATGCAATTCGCCCCTACGCTCTACCCACCGCATTCTGTATGCATTCATCGCCGTAACCCCCAGTTTCTCCAGCAAACGGTAGTTTACAATTGCCCCAACCGGAGCGCCAATTACCGGAATTAGCTGCGCCATCTTCGCCAGGTCTATATAATCGCGGTATTCCTGCTGAAAAGTGCGCCAGTTAAACTGGTTAATATCATCAGGTAGTTGCTCTTTTTGTGCTTCCCAATTTACCATCTGTAAATAAACCTTCTTCCGCTCTTTCGCGCTACTAAAAGCAAGCTGAAAAATGTGCAACAAGTACAACCGTTCTTTATAATCGGAAACAGAGTAACCATACAAAGCCGCGATATCGAACAACAATTTTAATTTTAAACCAAGCAATAACGGGAAATCTGCAAGGCCCAATAATATGCCTCCCGCGCCCGTAATTCCGCCCTCTGCAGCCCCGGCGCGTTTGTAAAATTCTATCCTGTCCCGCACTCTGGCCTCCTGCACTTCCAGCGACAAACTTCCCTGCCCCAGGTGCTTGCCCGTTGTGTATTGCGAGCCGAACAATACTCCCCGAATCATTTGCTTTATAGCCGTGGTAATGGCAGCGTGTACCTTCTCCGGAATCCAGGAGTTGATCTTGTCCTGCGTGGCTTTAGCCAGGTGGTTCATCAGCGACGGCGACTGCAGCATTTTCTCCTGCCAGGTCATCATCTCCGCTATGGCTCGTTGTTCGTAGGTTAGAGGCACGGTAAGGGTTTGGATTGAATTTGTGGTAATGTACGATGAGGAATTGAATTTGATGAAAATTTAGAATTTGGGTTGCGTAGGGGCGAATTGCATTCGCCTTTGTTTGTCTGAACCGGGATTTATGGGATTAAAGGAAGGACTAAGATTTGGGTGTAATTCTATGCTGTGGCAGTTATTTTTTTGGGCGTTGCAGGGTAAATAATTGGTGCCTTCGGCAAATTAAACTATACCGGTCAGGAGACCGGCGTTACTGTAACGCCGGTCTCCTGACCGGTACTATCAACCGCCGCAGGCACCATTTTCATTTTAATTACCCTGCAGCACCCATAAATGTGGCCACCGCAGCCTAAAACTACTACTCAAAATCCTAGTCCTTCCTTTAATCCCATAAATCATAGTTCAGACAAAGGGCGAATGCAATTCGCCCCTACAGAAGCACCAACCAATAATCCAAAAAATCCACTTATCCCATAAATCCAAATTAAGACAAACCAACTCCCCGCTTCTCCGTACCTTTGCACCACTGCACCCTGCAAGCACCAAAAACAGGGCGCCAGCAACCAAACGTATTCTCTCACCGCAAAATCGCCGATATAACAATTGGCGCATTTGCGGCTTTTGCTATTTATGAAAGTCACAGATTTTCTCTCCCTCTACCGCAACGATCCGCAGACACAGCTCACGGCTCAGAAACTGAATTGCGGACATCCCTGCCACGTGCATTTAAAGGGCCTCGTAGGCTCGCAGGATGCCGTGCTGGCCGCCGCCCTGGTGATCGACAACGAGTCCGGAATTGGCGCACAGGAGGCACTGGTGCCCGGCACACATGTGTTTGTGATGCACGACCGCGACGAGGCACATTACTTCCACACCGATTTGCAGAATTTGCTCTCGCACCAGGAAGTGTTGTTTTTCCCGACCAGCTACAAACGGCCCTACAGTTTCGACGAGACAGAAAATGCCAATGTGCTGCAGCGGGCCGAAGTGCTGAACAAGCTGAAGGATGTGAGAACCTCACCCCCCGGCCCCCTCTCCACAGGAGAGGGGGAGGGTTCTTCCCGGCGGGAAGAACGGCCCGGCACGACCCGAAAAACCGGCGAAGCCGTCAAACAAAATGCCGAAGGCTCCGATTTCTCCCCCTCTCTTGTGGAGAGGGGGGCGGGGGGTGAGGTTTACATCATCACCTACCCCGAAGCGCTCACCGAGAAAGTGATCAACAAAAAATCGCTGGCGCAGAATACGTTTGGCGTGAAAGTAGGAGAGAGGCTGGATGTAGATTTCCTGACGGAGATGCTGAGCGAATACGAGTTCGAGCGCACCGAATTTGTGAACGAGGCCGGGCAGTATGCTATTCGCGGGGGCATTGTAGATGTGTTTAGCTATGCCAACGAGCTGCCGTACCGCATAGAGTTGTTCGGTGACGAGATAGAAAGTATCCGGACATTTAACCCCGAAACCCAGCTGAGTGTAGAGAAAAAACAGGCCATCAGCATTATACCAAATGTGCAGACAAAGCTGCTGCACGAAACCCGCGAAAGCTTCCTGCAATTCATCCCCAAAGACACCAAAATATGGTTTAAAGATACCCGCCTGGTGCTCGATGTGCTGGACGATTATTTCGACAAAGCCGGCGAGAATCTGCAGCGCATGCTTAGGGCAAGCGGCGGCACGCAGGTTGTATCCGATCCCGAAGAATTGTTCCAAAGCCGCAACGATTTTAAGAAGCGGCTTACCAATTTTGTGGTAGTAGAATTCGGCAAGCGGTTTTATTACAAAGAGGCCGAGCTGGTGCAGTTCGAGGCAAGTCCGCAGCCGTCGTTCAACAAAGATTTTAAGCGGCTTATTGCCAACCTGCACGACAACACCGAGAAAGGTTTGCTCTCGGTTATCGCTGCCGAATCGCCGAAACAGCACGACCGCCTCACCACTATTTTCGAGGAGCTAGACCCATTCGCGAAATGGCAGCCGCTCAGTATTGCCCTCCGCGAAGGCTATTTAGACAAGCAGCACCGCATTGCCTGCTACACCGATCACCAGATTTTCGAGCGTTTTTACCAGTACAAAGCCCGCAAGAAATTCAGCAAAAACAAAGCTATTACCCTTAAAGAATTGCGCACGCTCTCGCCCGGCGATTTTGTAGTGCACGCCGACTACGGCATCGGGCGCTTTGCCGGCCTCGATAAAGTAGATGTGGGCGGAAGGCAGCAGGAGGCAATAAGGCTGGTGTTTCGCGACGACGATTTGCTGTACCTTTCTATCCACTCGCTGCACAAAATAAGCAAATACAGTGCCTCGGAGGGCACGCCGCCGCGCATGGACAAGCTGGGCTCGCCCGACTGGGAAAACAAGAAAAAGAAGGTAAAGAAAAAGGTAAAAGACATTGCCCACGAGCTGATAAAACTCTACGCCAAGCGCAAGGCCGCGCCCGGCTATGCCTATACCGCCGATTCGTTTCTACAGGCCGAACTCGAGAGCTCGTTTATTTACGAAGACACCCCCGACCAGGCCAAAGCCACCGAAGACGTAAAAGCCGACATGCAGCAGCCGCACCCCATGGACCGACTCGTGTGCGGCGATGTGGGCTTCGGCAAAACCGAAATTGCCATACGTGCCGCCTTTAAAGCCGCCACCGATGGCAAGCAAGTAGCCGTACTCGTGCCTACTACGGTACTGGCCATGCAGCATTACAAAACCTTCCGCGACCGCCTCGCCGATTTTCCGGTTACCGTAGAGTATGTAAACCGGTTTAAGAGCGCCGGGCAGATAAAAGAAACCCTGAAGCGCGTAGCCGAGGGCAAAACCGATATCCTGATCGGTACGCAGCGCATCGTAAGCAAAGATGTAAAGTTTAAAGACATTGGCCTGCTGATAATAGACGAAGAGCAGAAATTTGGCGTGAAAACTAAAGAGAAGCTAAAGGAGCTGCGCGTAAACATCGATTCGCTAACGCTTACCGCCACGCCTATTCCGCGCACGCTGCACTTTTCTTTAATGGGTGCCCGCGACCTGAGCATTATTGCCACGCCGCCGCCCAACCGCCAGCCCGTGCAAACCGAGCTGCACGTGTTCGACGAGATCCTGATCCGCGATGCCATAATGAACGAGCTGAAGCGCGGCGGTCAGGTGTTTTTTGTGCACAACCGCATTAAAGACATCGACGAAATGGCCAATACCATTCTGCGCCTCGTGCCCGATGCCCGCGTAACCTTTGCACACGGCCAGATGGAGGGCGAAGTGCTGGAAAAACACATGCTGAAGTTTGTGGAGGGCGAGTACGACGTGCTCGTAAGCACCAACATTATCGAGAGCGGGCTCGATATTCCCAACGCCAACACCATCATCATAAACCGGGCGCACCTCTTCGGCCTCTCCGACCTGCATCAGATGCGGGGCCGCGTGGGCCGCAGCAACAAAAAGGCCTACTGCTACCTGCTTACGCCGCCCGTAGCGCAACTGCCCTCCGATGCCCGCAAGCGCCTCTCCGCCCTGGAAGAATTCTCGGACCTGGGCGAAGGCTTTAAAATTGCCATGCGCGACCTCGACATTCGCGGGGCCGGCAACCTGCTGGGCGGCGAGCAAAGCGGTTTCATAAACGAGCTCGGCTTCGAGATGTACCACCAGGTGCTCGACGAGGCCATACAGGAACTGAAAGAAACCGAGTTCCGCGATTTGTTTGCCTCTACCGCTTTAAGGGAAGCGCAAGCAGATGTGCCGATTGTAAAAGATTGCAGCATAGAAACCGACCTCGACGTGCTGATTCCGGACACCTACGTGAGCAACACCAGCGAGCGATTGCAGCTCTACGCCAAGCTGGACGGGGCAAAAAACCAGGAGCAGCTAACTAAACTGCAAAGCGGCATACAAGACCGTTTCGGCCCGCTACCCAAAGAAGTGCAGCAAATAATAGAACTGGTAAAACTCCGCTGGATGGCCCTGGAACTCGGCTTCGAGAAACTAACCCTGAAGAAAGAAGTGCTGCGCGGCTACATCCCCACCGAAAACAACGAGCGCTACTTCCAGGGTGAAGTTTTCGGCCGGATTCTGAAGTACGTGCAAACCCACCCGCGGAAAAGCCGGTTGAAAGAGTTGAAGGGAAAACTGAACGTGATTGTGGAAGATGTAACCGACCTGGAAGTGGCAAAAAATGTGCTGGGAGAGATGAAATTGTAGTCTATGATCGATTCGCCGTTAGAATACAATTTTGTTCAAACCAACCACACTTTTAAAAAGGAAACCCTTTGCCGGTTTGTGCATGTATATAAGTTTTTCATCCATAAAGGAAGTTCGCGGCGCAAATACCTGGTGGAGATAAAGGAATATAATGATGGCTTGTTTACCGTTGACTTTTACGCTAAAACCCAGCATCCCGAAAAATTCAGGGTAATGACAAAGTAGTATTCCGGTGGAAGATTAGGAGCAACGGTGCTGCGGATAATGCTCGAAGTTGCAACTAAAAAGCAAGTGAAGGCGTTTGGAATAGTGGCAGCCGCGCTTTTGCATGAGGATGCAGAAGAGAATACCAGGCGTTTTCAGGTGTATAAAGAGATTTTGGCCCGGCAGCAAAGGTTCGAAGTCTTTGTATTCAGCGAATATAGCCATATATTTGTAATAAGTAAGGAGCATAAACATGAAAAGGAAGCCATTGTCAAAGCCTTCAGAGCAATCTTCGCAGAAAGCTACTGAAACCAGCCAGCAAACACAGCGGCCGTATCCGACTGTTGAAGAGTACCTGGCAGGAATAAAAAGAATAGAACCGGTAAAAATTCGGGGTTACAAACCCATTTTATAAGAAGCGATTTGAAAGAAGACAGCAGCCCCAATAGGAGCTGCTGTTTTTGTTTGTACATTGGCTTCGAGAAACTAACCCTGAAAAAAGAAGTGCTGCGCGGCTACATCCCCACCGAAAACAACGAGCGCTACTTCCAGGGTGAAGTTTTCGGCCGCATACTGAAGTACGTGCAAACCCACCCGCGCAAAAGCCGCCTGAAAGAACTGAAAGGCAAGCTGAATGTGATTGTGGAAGATGTAACCGACCTGGAAGTGGCAAAAAATGTGCTGGGAGAGATGAAGTGAGGGGGGGCTTGGTTATAATATGGTTGGATGTGTTATATTTGATTTTTTAATACGGGGCTGCATTTATGAATACAAATTGGACGGCAATATTTGGAGACTTTACCTCTGAAAATGGTAAGTTAGAATTCATAGGGGGGCAGGAGGAGTATGAAAAGCAACAAAAGGTTGCGGCCATAGGGAATTTCATTTGTAACCATTACTTCGGAGGTGGGAAAATTTCTGCAGATGTAACTTTTACAAATGTAAGCTACCCATCCATTTTAGAAATTGTATTTTATTTCGACCCTGCATCAGGGCACATAGTGACAGCTGGATTAGGAGGAGGAGGCAGTCTATACTCGATTAGAAGTTTTACGGGTTCGTGGACTCTTCATGCGAGTGCAGGCAACTACGCTACGTTAACTGCTAATAGAAAGTACCGGGTTGAGCTTGAATTAAGAGGTTCGATCGCTTCCTTAACAGTGGATGGTATTGTTGTTATAAAAACTAATCTACCCTATAATTTACCAATAAGCCAAGTTGGACTTTGGGCACAGAGTGAGTACAATATAATTGTATAGAATTTTATTGTAGAACGGGAAACACCAAAAGCCTTTGTAGTTATGCAGTTTTCTTCACCATATGATGAATTGTATAAAGACGTAATCTCGGTCGTGTGTGAAGAGTTAAACCTTTCAGTTGTTAGAGCAGATGAAACTTTCGGCCCTGGGTTAATAATAGCAGATATTACCAGGCAACTGGAAGAAAGTAAAATCGTCATTGCAGAAATATCACCTGCTAATCCAAATGTGTTTTATGAGGTGGGATACGCACATGCTTTGAACAAACCAACTATTTTGATTGCCGAAAGATCCACTAAACTCCCTTTTGATGTCTCACCTTTTAGAACTTTATTTTATGACAATAGTATTGCTGGCAAGAAAAAGGTGGAAGAAGGTTTAAGGAAATATATTAAAGCTGCACTCGCGGAAACAGATTTAAGCTCATAAACGGCCTGATATTATTCCGCTTAGGCTATAAACTTAGAAAAAAGTAAAATTGAGTTAAAAGAGATGAAGGAGAGATGGAGGTAATATTCAAACAGCTATTGATTTTGTAAAATCTTTCTATTGAAATTTTATCTTATCAGCCATTTTTTGAATTAATTCGATTTCATCCTTTTTCAACATCTCAACTCCAAAGGCCCCCTGAAGCGTATATAAAATTCCATCTTTCCACCATTGGAAAATTATTTCTTGATAAAGCTCATCCACGAATTTTCCTTTTGCAATTAAGTAGGTGAATAGGGCATCCTGGCCAGCCACTTTATATTTATTGTCATAAACAACAAAGGTCAAATCACTGTAGAGGGAATTAGGTAATAAATCATTTTTAAATTGAGGTGAGGAATAGGAGCTAAATATAGGTTTAAAGTCCCACGGCATCATTTTCAGAACTATATTTCCTTTGGCTTCAAAATTTGGAACAACTACCCATTTTGTTATAGTAGAATTGGCATTACCCAGAATCCAGTCATTGGGATAATATAATTTGATTCCGAATTCAACAAGGTTAGATTCCTCCCAAACAATGGATGCATAAGGATTTACTTTTTGGCCGGATGTCGAATGTGAGTTTGTTAAACATATTATACATAATATGAGCAAAGTTCTTAGGATTTTCATGTTATATGGTTTTCATTGTGAAGAAATATAGGTAATATTGGTCTGAATCTTTGTAAAAAAGTTTATAAAATTTATGTAAAACAAATGAAAGTAATAGCTTTTGTAATTTTTGTTGTTTCACTTAGTTTCGTTATCAGATTCAATACTTTTAGTCAAATTAATTATTCGAGTGTTAGATTTGATTATTCAATTCAAGTGCCTAAAGGATTTCAGACCACCGAAATAACTGGCGAAAATGTAGACTTTAAATGTGTGTCTGCTCAGGGCGATGCCGTGATAATGATAGATGTCAGAGAAATTAAAGGAGATGAAAAATATACTTTAGGGGATTTAGGACTAGATAAAATTACACCTGAGAAATGGGAAGAACAATTAAGTAGAAAGCTTCCTGAGCCGCGATTTGTCAAATCAGGCAGTACTAATTTGGGTAAATTACCAGCATTCTTTATCCATATAACAGCTAAACCTGATAATGAATCAATCGTGTATAATATCTTTTACTATACTATTTATGATAATAGGATAATTACTATATCGGCCGCATGTAATGAAAACTCACTTCCCCTTTATAATGGAAAGTTTTTTAGCACAATTCAATCTTTTAAAATTAGTGATTAACTGTAGCATTAAGCTAAGTTTTTCTTGCGCAATCGTCTAATTAGTTTCCCCTACAATACCCCATTTTTTGCCTCCCACAGCCCCAATAAAACATTCCCCGCCGCCATAAAGGAACTGAAAGAACCGGGTTCCGCGATTTGTTTATGACCAACACCCTGGCCGAAGCCGCCCCGCAAGGCCCCAAAGGCTGCGCCATGGAAACTGGCCTGGATGTGCTCCCGGCTATGGGTATTAATCATAAATGCTGTCTCTTGGCAGAACACGCACGAAATCTGCCACTCCGTCTGTTATTTCAACTCCAATCCGGTAGCTGCCAACCCGTATGCGATAGGAGTTCTTGAAACCTGTCATCTTCTTCAGGCCCTTAATGTCGGCAAGCCGTGAAGCTGCTTCTACATTAAGTATAGCCTTCCCAATTGCTTGCCGCACGGTTTTGTCTTTTATCCGCTTTGCGTCTTTGTCAAAGCTTGTCCGGAAGGTTACTTTCATTCCATCCTGAGTGTGCGCATAACAGTAGCCCGCGACACCGGTTTGGTTTTCTTGCCTTCCTGCATGGCCAGGTAAAGTCCTGCCATTTCCTGCTGCTCACGAGTTAAGGTTTTAGGTTCAACGCCTACAGCTTCAAGAGCCTTGATAATCCGCTGCCGTTCTGCTGCGGTTTTCGGAGTTATATAAAAAGTTTCCATGGCAAATAATGTATAAGTAACTAACCCAAAGTTACGTAATTTAGTGCGTTTAGGGCCTGTATATACCGCAAATGGAATAAAAGTAACTTACCTTGTAGAGCCCTCACCGGCGCAGGCGCCCGCTTTTGCCTTTCAAACAGGTAACTTTCCTCTCCAACACCCCATTTTTTACCTCCCACAGCCCCAATAAAACATTCCCCGCCGCCATACAGGAGCTGAAAGAAACCGGGTTCCGCGATTTGTTTATGGCCAACACCCTGGCCGAAGCCGCCCCGCAAGGCCCCAAAGGCTGCGCCATGGAAACCGACCTGCAAGAGGCAAAAAATGTGCTGGGAGAAAGGAATATGCCGTTAAACTAAAAAAACAGTAAAAGCGTTTATTCTAAGTATAGTTTACTAAATTTGGTAATGGCAAAACTTCAGGCACAAGGTACTTTTTCAAGCGCGCACGGCAAAGCCACCTTTGGGCTTTCGGTTGTCGCGTTTTATAAAGACGAAACCTTTATGGTATATGCTCCCGCCCTCGATTTGTACGGGTATGGCAAAACCGAATCGGAGGCCCGGCAGTCGTTCAGAGTAGTGCTGGAGGAGTTTTTGCGCTATACCGGCAATAAGAACACACTGGAAGAAGAACTTAAAAGCCTGGGCTGGAAGGTTGAAAAGCAAGGAATGTTGTTTACTGCCACAGCGCCTGATTTTAAGGATTTAGTAATGCAAAACGAAGAGCTTCAGGAGATTCTGGAGCTTAACGACATCCGGAAATACCACGAAGAAATTGAACTTCAGGAATTAGTGGCGTAATGACTCCCTCGTTTGGTAACATGCCGCTGCGGAAATTCCGGAAATTGCTGGAGGCAGTGGGTTGTAAACAAATCCGCGTGAAAGGCGGCCACGAAATATGGAGCAGGAGTGATTTACCCCGCCCTATTACCTTACAGACCCATATTTCGCCCGTGCCGGAAATGGTAATCCGTTCTAACCTGCGCACTCTTGGCCTTAGCCGGGAAGAAGCACTTTAATTACTGGAGCAGCTTTAAATGTCTGGTGCCGAAGTGTTCGCTTTCTTCGTTAAAGCAGATAGGCTTTCCCCTCCAGCACCCCATTTTTCCCCTCCCACAGCCCCAATAAAACATTCTCCCCAGCTGGCGCAAGCATAACCACAACCGCCTAATCAACGCGCGGTGCTGGCGCAAGCGTCCGCTTGTGCCGTCCGAATGGACAAATTATTCCAACTAGAAAATCTAGGTGCTACTTCCTTTGGAACGCACGGTTTTTTGCTTGCGGCAGCACAAGCGGACGCTTGCGCTAGTAATGTAACTTTGTTTACTCTATCAGAATAATATCAAGCAAGCCTTTTTCTCCGGCATAGTCGCGGGCGCTGCTGTAAACATAATCTTCCGGGGCTGATACAAAACCGGCCTCTACAGGGTTCCGGTGCACATAATCTAGCTTCTGCTGCATTACATGGTTGCTGAAAAGCTCGATGGGCTGGTTGTGTTGCTGCCAGAACTGGAAGCCCGATTTCTGGTTGTTGCTGTTTTTGCGTCCTGCTCTTTCCATCATCCACAGCATCCACTCGCGGCGGCTTTCCTGCGGGTGCTCTTGTATGGCTTGCCGCATTTGCCTGGAGGTAAAACTTTTGAAGTCGCGCAAAATATCCTGCATCTTTTCGCCCTGGCTGCCGATAATCAGATGCACATGGCTGGTCATAAGGCACCAGGCATATACTTCCAGCCCTTTCTTTTCCTGGCAATGCCGCAGGCTGTCAAGCAATAGATGCCGGTATTCATCCCTGATAAACACATCAATCCAGTATACGGTGGCGAAGCTCACAAAATACAGCTTGTCGTTATCGCGGAATTTGTACTTCCTACTCATCGGAACAGACTTTAGTAAACCTTTAATTACGGCAAATTGCCTAAATAGTAGATAACCTGGCGCAAGCGTCCGCTTGTGCCGTCCGCAGGCAAAAAACGCCACAGATTTGGGCAAAGAAGTAGTAAAAGTTATCTCTGACGGCACAAGCGGACGCTTGCGCCAGCGTGCAACTTTGTTCTTGCCTTCTCCCACACGGTTTTTTGCCTTTCGCAGGTTTTTATAGCGATACCTAAACCACACAAAATCAGCAGCTAAGAGAAAATTCTAAAATATTTTGTTTAATAATTTTTAAAAAACATTAAACAAAAAATCATTTACTCAGTTAAAGGACTAAACTAACTTTTAACAACACGTAAATGAAAAAGAACATTTTACTCCTTTCGGCTGCTCTGGCCACTTTTAGCGCCGTGCAAGCCCAAACTGCCCGCGTGCAGGTAATTCATAACTGCGCCGATGCTGCCGCCCAAACCGTAGATGTGTACATTAACGGCACTATGCTGCTCGATGATTTCGAGTTCCGGACTGCCTCGCCGTTTGTAGATGCTCCTGCCGGTGTGCCATTGTCGGTAGCAGTGGCGCCGGGTAATTCTACCAGCGTGGCCGATGCAATTTACACGGTAAACCCTACGCTTACCGCCAACGAAAAGTACATTGTAGTGGCCAACGGCATTGTATCTGCATCGGGTTACAGCCCGGCCGCGCCTTTTGTGCTCGATCTGTATGGCATGGGCCGCGAGGCCGCCATAATGGCCGCTAACACCGATGTGCTGGTAATGCACGGCTCTACCGATGCCCCAACTGTAGATGTGGTGGCAGTTGGCGCCGGCACCGTGGTAGACGATGCTTCTTACGGCGATTTTGCCGGATACCTGGAGCTGCCTACCGCCGATTATACCCTTAATATTACCGATGCTTCGGGGGCCACAACGGTAGCCTCTTACCAGGCGCCGCTGGCTACGCTAAACCTGCAGGGAGCCGCGCTGGTGGTACTGGCTTCGGGCTTTCTTAACCCTGCAAACAACAGCAACGGACCGGCTTTCGGACTTTGGGCTGCGCCTGCCGCCGGTGGCGATCTGGTAGCGCTTCCATCAGCTCCGCTATCTGTTAAACCGCAAACTTTTGCCGGACTTAGCGTATGGCCAAACCCCGCTACAGATGCCGTGTATTTCCGCTATAATGCTACCGGAGCAGAAGACCTGACGCTGGAACTTACTACTATAGATGGTAAATTTATCAGCCGCAATATTTACCCGGTCGCGGTAAGCGCCGGAGGCTCTGTGGCCGTGCCTGTAAATGGTTTGCCATCGGGCACTTATTTGCTGCGCTTTGCGAATAGCTCGGAAGCGTATGTGCAGCGCGTTACCAAGCTGTAGTTTTTAGTTGCCGTTTTTAGGGCGGTTGATTATTAAAAAGCCGGAAAGTTTTGTCCATTAACGGGCAGCTATTTCCGGCTTTTTTTGTGCTGCTGATGGCAAAATGCGATGCATCGCAGAGGAAAATATAAGGCTTATATTTGCCCATTAAACGTCCTCCCAATGCCTGTTGCCAAGCCCTACCTACAAGACCAAACCTTCGAGAAAATAGATTTTACTGAGCAGCCTTTGCCCGGCGGCGAGTACGATAACTGTACCTTTCTGAACTGCGATTTATCCGGTGCTAATTTGTCGGGAGTTCATTTTTCGGAGTGCGAGTTTAGGGGCTGCAACCTGAGTCTGGCGAAGCTGGCAAAAACCGCGCTGCGCGATGTAAAGTTTTACGATTGCAAATTACAGGGCCTGCATTTTTACACCTGCTCAGAATTAATGTTTACCGTTGCGTTTCAGAACTGCAATCTGGAGTATTGTTCGTTTTTTAAGCTGACGCTAAAAAGTACCACTTTTCGTAACTGTTCTCTTCGCGAAGCAGATTTTAGCCAGTCAAATCTTAGCAGTTCTTCTTTCGATAATTGCGATCTTTCGTTGGCAACTTTCGATCAAACGAATCTGGAGAAATGCGACTTCCGTACAGCGGTTAATTTCACCATTAACCCAGAAAATAACCGGCTTAAAAAAGCAAAATTATCTGCAGATGGGTTAACGGGTTTGGTGCAGCATTTGGGTATTGTGGTAGAGTAATTTATAAAGCTGCAAAGCCCGGAAAGATGGGCATTAGAGCCGAAGCCAGCTTTCTCTGTCGGTTATTTTACTGTGCACCAAACTGCATTTTTGCTGCTGTCGCATGCTTTTTTGGTCTTCGCAGCCCTGGTGTTACTTTATAAACCTGTTTACCGGCCATGGTAACAAATTGCGCTCGTAGAAAAAATAATGTGTTTCGGCTGGTCCGAAATGGCGGAAGAAATCGGCGATGGCAGGAATCTCGGAACCTTCAAAATCGAACACCATATCCTGGCCCGCATAACTGCCAATTACATGATCGATAATGCGCATGTTGGCAAACGTTTCTCTTCCTTTCTGATTTGTGCCGCCGCACACATAATAAAACCTGTGGTGGTCTTTTATAAGGCCAGCGGTGGCGCATATATTGTCGTTTTCGTCAAAAACGCCAATAGTTAAGAGGCAGCCGTGCTTTTGGGCGGTGTTTAACAACCGGTGAATTAATTCGAACTGATCTGAACTTAAAACATCGCGGCCAGCCAAGTTTAGCCGGTATAAATCGATTACCATATCGGTGCCAATTCCGGTTTTAAGCGTGGTGCCGGCTTCTTTCGATTTTCGCACACGTTTCCGGCAAGTGCTGCTGTAATTTTTCCGGATGGTATCGTAATCGTGTTTCAGGTTTAAAATATAATTAAGTCTTGGTTTAGCAGAAGTAATTCCTGTGTTACGGTCATTCAGATTTAGCTTTAGAACCAAAAATTTCTTTGGGATGGCAGCCAGAAAATCGGGGAGGCGGGCAAGGCCTTCTGCGGATGTAGAAAATAACCCAAGTTGCTGGCAAAACAGAGGTTGCAAGCTGTAAAAAAGCCCGTATTTGCTGTTGAAAGGTAACGGAAAAACCGCCTCGTAATCGCCCAAAACCAGTGCATCCCAATTATTGCAAACCACATCCAAATACCAGGAAGTGCCATACACCAGCCCATTTCCTGACTGCTGTATACATGCATCCCACTTTGTTCTGTCTATGGCTTTTTGCGGCAGGTAGGAAATCTCGGGCTTCAAAAGAAAAAATTTTGATGGTACTGCAAAGCATATAGCATTAGATGTAAAAACCCGCCTGTTGCCTGCAGAGCAAATATAGGGAAGATTTAGAAGGGAGTTTAAACTTAGAAGCCGGCTATAGATATATTTTAGTTAGGGTTATGCCTTTAACAAGCCGGTAAATAAAGTTTAAAAGAGATTTTGATCAAACAAATCTCCTTAAGTAAAACGCCACCAGGTAAAGACAGTGTAATCCTGACTTTACCTGGTGGCGCTTCGTTACGGCTCTTTTTTAGAGAACAAATTAGGCAGGAAATTACTTTACCGAAACCGGAATTTTAAGATTATCCCATATCAGGTTAAAGCCGTCTTTTTCGATAGTATACTGCAACCGTTCCTGCTTTTTGTCGGTTCTTACGGGTTTTACTTCTGCGCGCAGGGCATCTTCTTCTGCATTGTATTTGTAAGCGCCCCATTGGCTGGCAACGTTATTAAAAATAATAACCCATTCATCGTCGGTTGGGATCACGAAAAAAGAGTAGGTGCCGGCCGGTAGTTTTTTGCCTTCTACCATCAGGTCGCGGTCGGTGGTAAAGGTAGTTGCTTCGTCGGCTCCGGCGCGCCAAACTTTATCGTAAGGCACCAGGCTTCCCCATATTTTGCGGTCTTTTACAGCAGGGCTGCTGTAGGCAATTTCTATGTTGGCAGCGCCTATTTTTCCGGTGGCAGTGGCTGCGGGGCTCGCTTTTTGTGCCATTGCAGCAGAAGACAAAATAATGGCGAAGCAGAAAAAAAATAGAACAAAGAGCAGTCTGTGATTTTTCATAATATGCTGAATTTAAGTTTTTTGTAAAAGTAAATTTAAGCACGGTTTAACCGGGTTTGCCGGTTGTTTAAACCGCGGCGCCCGTTGCTATTTTCCTGTAGTTTGCTTTCTCGTTTATTAAAAAAGAAACCCAGCGCTTGTGCAAGTTTATTGGCTATTCTTTGCTTTGCTGTGGCAGGAAAATATTAAACGTGCTACCATGGTTTACCCGGCTATCTACCTCAATATGGCCCTGCGCGTTTTCTACAATTCGTTTTACAATGTACAAACCAATGCCCGTGCCTTCTATTTCGGGGTTAAGTCTATGAAAAAGCGTAAAAATTTGCCCCAGCTTTTCTTCCGGTATTCCGAGGCCGTTATCGGTAACCGACAAAACAAAATTGCCGTCTGTTATTGCGCTACTAATAGTAATACGCGGCTTACGGGTTGGCGGGCAATATTTTATGCCGTTGCTGATAAGATTGTATAAAATGCTTTTGATGTTTTTACCCGAGAAATAAAGTTGTGGCGCGTTTTCTGTATTAACCTGGATGGTAGCGCCCGAACGGATTATTTCGTGCTCAATCCGCTCTGTTACCTCGCTTATTGCCTCCCGCAGGTTTATTTCCATGCTCAGGTCGTGCTGCGCTTTTTGTATTTTGGCTACTTCGGTTAGGTCGTTAAGAGTGGCTTTAAACCGGTAAACAGACCGCTCTATCATGGTTAGCGCATTTTGGACCTGCGGGCTGGTTTGTTTAAGATCGTCTTTCAGAATAGTAACCAAACCCTCTATGTTTAATATCGGCGATTTAAGATCGTGCGAGGCTGTGTATACAAAAGTATCGAGGTCGTTATTTACCCGCAGCAGGTTTTCGTTCATCGATTCTATTTCTTCCAACTGCGATTCTATCCGTTGTTTTGCCAGTACATTATCGGTTATATCATTTAGTATACAAATGCGGTAAGATGCGTTGCTGCCGCCGGTAATTTCTGCTACAGAAATCTCTAAATAACGGCTGCCGCCCGTTACCGGAATGGCTGCCATGCGTTTAGATTCGTGCCTGAAACCGTTAATAATAAACTCCTGTATTTTGGCTTGCAAATACTCCGGAAACAGCCTGTGAAACGGACAATTAAGCACTTCCTGCTCTGTTTTGTCCAGCAGCCGCAAGCCGTAATTGTTCATGTTAAGCACTGCGCCTTCGTGATTTAGTAAAATGGCGCCAATGGGCGCTTCTTCCATCATCTTGCCTAAATAATCGGCCCGGATCTGCTCAAAAAGCTGCGAGGTGGCAGAAGACGGCACCGAAGAAGAAGCAGTAATGCGGGCGTAATTGCGGCGCTGGCTGGTGCGCTGTGCATGGTCGGCAATAATGGCGGCCAACGCAGGACCGGCCTCGGCGTTTATAAGTTGCACCGTGGGGCCAATGAAGGGCGAAAACTGTAATGCTTGCTTTAGCTTCTGAAAATCGGCGCGGTTGCTGATGATCAGAACAGACAAATACCTGTCGAGGCGATAAATTTCCTGTGCTTCGCGAATCTGATTATTTACCTCTTCGCCGATCAGAAAAACGATAGGATCGCTGGCCTGTTGGGTTATAACAGATGGTTTTTCGGGTGGCGCAGATACAAAAACAGCGTTGGGTAATTCCAGGTTTTCCTGTATTTGCTGAAGCAGTGTTGGGGGTAATCCGGCGTGCAAAATCTCCATATACTACTGTAAACTACGCGTCCAGAATTGGCTGCTCCAGCAAAGCTCTGCCAAGCCAGGTGTACAAAATATCGGTAGTGGGCGCCATTACGTGGGCGGCGCGGGCATCGCGAAGCAACACATCAAACCGGGAGTTTTCGCGGTAAGCAATGCCGCCGCAAAGTGTCATGGCTTCGTTTACCACATCGGTGGCGCAATGGGCTACTTCTGCTTTTGCCGATAGTATGGCCGGCACGGCGGCATCGCCTTGCTGGTCGCCTTGCAAAGCGGCGTAATAAATAAGTTGGCGCGTGCGCTCTACTTTGGCCCACAACATGCCCAGCCGGTGCTGCACTACCGCTGCCTGGCTAAGCGAGGTGCCACTGTGTTGGTAAATTCGCGATTTAATATGGTTGGTTGCTTCTGTTAAAGCTGCCTGCGCCAGGCCTAGATACGTGCCCGACATGGCCGTAAGAAAAAAGGGCGCCACCACCTGAAAAATGTACCAAAGCTGTTCGCCGCGCTCGCCCAAAAGGTTTTGCGCGGGTACTTTTACCTGGTTCAGCTCAAGGCTGCGCGAAGAATTTCCTCGCATTCCTAAACCCGTCCACTCAGGTCCCCAAACCAAGCCTTCGCGTTCTTTTTCTACTACCATGCAAGAGAATTCATGCACGTACGCGTCGGGCTCAATTCCCATGGTAGATACCACATAAGAATCGGCTTTGCTGCCATTAGTTACAAAAGTTTTTTTGCCGTTTACCTCAAATTCGTTTTCAGATAAAGGCAATAATTTGGTTTGCGGAAAGTAGAAATGAGCGCCGGTGCCGGGCTCGCTCAAGGCAAGCGTGGTAATGTGCTCTCCGGCGCAAATTGGCTCCAGAAAATTCTTTTTCTGATAAGCGGTTGCTTTAGAAGCTATAACCGCCGTGCCTACGCAGTGCATGCCAAAACACAAACCCGCCGATGCCGATACCTGCGCCAATACCTCGCTGGTGCGGGCTAAACCATACAGGCCCTGCCCAGAACCACCGGCGCTTTTTGGCGCCACCAGGCCCATAAGTCCCTGGCGCTGAAGCTCGTGCATGGTTTGTTCGGGCCAATGGTAGTGTTGGTCTATTTGCCCTGCCTCTTCTTTTAAAACGGTTTGGGATATCGTTCTTGCCTTTTCTAAAATACTTTCCAGTTGCATATATTACAGGGCTGCAATGGCCAATTAATGCTATACCGGAGATGAACACAGAAGGTTAGGGTTACTGAAAATTAAAAGCAGTTAAGAGCCCTGGTTTTTGGCCTTGGCAGCGTTAAAATACTCTGCCCCGGAGAGCGGAGCTACTGTAGCGCTGCTCTGCAGAGCGGCATTGTTAGTAAGCAAATTGCTGCTAATTATTTATGCGAATAAGGAGTTAATCGGAGTGCAGAAGTCTGAAATAAGCTGTCATTGCGAGAACATCAACAAATTTTTGTTACCTGCTGAAGATGCCAGGTTAAAGAACTCACACCGCCAAAATAGCGGG
>JAFADQ010000379.1 GCA_023424725.1 Bacteroidota bacterium | reverse complement strand
TTAGGCGCCAGCTCTACCAGCTCGCCATCAATGCGCACGCGTACGAAACCCATTTTCCGGATCTGCTCGAACAACTCGCGGTAGTGCCCTTTACGGCCTTTTACTACCGGGGCCAGCACCACGATTTTCTTTCCGAGGTAATGGTCCATTATGTGCTGCACGATCTGCTCGTCGCTCTGGCGCACCATTTTCTCGCCGGTTTCATAACTGAAGGCTTCGCCGGCGCGGGCAAAAAGCAAGCGCATGAAATCGTAAATCTCGGTAATGGTGCCCACGGTAGAGCGCGGGTTTTTAGAGGTGGTTTTCTGCTCGATAGAAATTACCGGCGATAGGCCCTCGATCTTATCTACATTAGGGCGCTCCATGCCGCCCAGAAACGAGCGCGCGTAGGCCGAAAAAGTTTCCATGTAGCGGCGCTGGCCCTCGGCGTAAATGGTATCGAAAGCCAAAGAGCTTTTGCCCGAACCGCTAATGCCGGTAAACACCACCAGCTTGTTGCGCGGAAACGTAAGCGAAATGTTTTTGAGGTTGTGCTCGCGGGCGCCGTACACTTCTATATCGGGAGCGAAATCTGTAAAAGTGGCCAAGGCTGCGGAGGTCGTTTTTTGGTCTGTCGCGGCAGAATTTTTGGCCTCTGCAGGCCTGGTTTCTGTCGTGGTATTGGTAGGGCGTTTGTTAGCCATTAAGTATCTCGGGAATTAATCTGCAAAGGTACTGGTAATCGGGCAAATAAGCATTGCCGGGTTTTGTTTTGATGCCTACGATGGTTTGCGCGGCAGGGTAACTTATTTTAACAAAAGAGAGAGGCGAAAAGTTGTAAGGTTGACAGGTTTTTGGGTTTTAAAGTTGAATTCAAGACCATGTTTAAAAAAAGCTTCTGGCGCAAAGGGTTACTTCTGCAGAGCAAGATAACCAAGAGCTGTAAAGGGCAAAAAACAACCCGCGGGGCGCCAATTACAAAACCGATGTTGCTAAAAGCTTTTCCCTGCTCCGGAATTAGCAACAAAATCGGCATAAAAAAGAAACAGATACGCTTATTTAGCGATCAGAAAATCTACTATATTTTCTACTTTCTTTTCTTATGAAATCACTTTTCCGCGATCTGTTTAAAACCGTTTTTTTGCTTCTGGCGCTGCCATTTTTGCCCCTTGCAGCCCTGGCACAAACGCCTGGAGTAGATTCTGCTACGGCCGCCGCTTTGCAAAACCGGCTCGATGCCATACGCGCGCTTAAAAACGTAAAAGGTTTATCGGCATCGGTTATTATTCCGGGCAAAGGCACCTGGAATGGCGTAAGCGGTGTATCGCACGACACGGTGCCGATAGATACGGCCATGGTGTTCGCGATTGGCAGCGTATCGAAAAATTTTACCGCCACGGCCATTCTGCTGCTTCAGGAAGACGGCGCGCTTTCTGTAAACGATTCGCTGCACCAATACCTTCCCTCCTTTCCGAATATCGACAGCACCATAACCATAAAGCAACTGTTGCAGCACCGCAGCGGAATTTATAATTACACCGACAATACGGCCTGGCAAAATGCGGTAAACAACAGCCCGTCGCAGCCCATGTTGCCGCTCGATGTCTTGAATAATTATATTGGTAACCCTACCGGTGCTCCCGGAAGCGGTTTTAGGTACAGTAACACAAATTACCTGTTGCTTGGGTTAATTATAGAAGAGGCCTCCGGAATGGAGTACCACAGCTTTATACGGCAGCGAGTTCTGGATCCGCACCAGCTAAACAGCTTTTATGTGGCCGAAAACGAACCGGCAACCGGAGTAGCTCCGCATAACTGGTCAGACCCCGACATGAACGGCAGCGCTACCGATATTTACAATTTTCCGCTCACGGCTGTGTTCGGTTCGTCGCCGGCCGACGGAGCGCTAACCGGAACTCCGAACGACCTTGCCCGATACGGACAATTACTTTATACCGGCCAGATATTACAGGATAGTTCGCTGCAGCAAATGCTACAATTTGGAGCCACAATGAGCAGTACTTTTAACGGCTACGGGCTGGGCACGATGCGCTTTATGCTGGGCGGGCACCCGGTTTGGGGGCATAGCGGAAACATTGCCGGATTTGCCGCCACGCTGGCATTTTCGCCAACAGATAGTATTGTGGTGGCGCTGGCTTCTAATCAGGATGTTATTTCTACTTCGCTGGCGCTCTCTATGCTGCAGCATGCCCGGTTAACGCTGGTTTCGGCAACAACTCCGGAAGTAATCAACGAAATTAATTTAACTTGTTTTCCTAATCCAACCACAGGCAAGGGCACCATTGAGTACACCCTTCAGCAACCTGAATTTGTGCAGATAAGCCTGTTAAACTCTATTGGCCGGGAAGTAAAATTGCTGGAAGAAAAACTGCAGCAACCCGGCGGGCACCGCATTTCTGTAGACACCCGCGATTTGCCTGCCGGATTGTATTTCTGCACATTTAAAACAAAAAACAGCAGCCTGGTAAAACGTTGGGTAATAACAAAATAATAATACAGGTAACTAATCTGCTTTACACAAAAATGAGCTTTGGCAATGGTAAGCCGAAGCTCATTTTTAGTTAGCCGGAACATGGCTTTGGTAATTGCTGCACAATCTAAAGCGGTGCCGGTCCGTTACTTACATAAACCAGCCGCTATGTAACAGTTGTACTTCACTATTTTCTGATTTATAATGAAGATCGCAACATCCGCTTTGGGGCTACTGCTCGTTTTGATGCTAACTGCAAGTG
>JAFADQ010000348.1 GCA_023424725.1 Bacteroidota bacterium | reverse complement strand
GTTGTATTGTAGCGAAGCCCGGTGCGCGGCAATATCAATTCCGTAGGCCAATCCGCTTACAATTAAAGGATTCAGAGGTGCTAAATCTTTGCAAATTTGCTGCGTTATTTCTTTCCCGTAATTCGTGGCGCTGCGAGTGCCTACAATTGAGATTACTTTTCCCGCATTCAGGTTGGCGTTGCCTTTATAATAAATCAACACTGGCGCATCCGGAATTTGTTTTAGCCGCGCGGGGTAATCTTTGTCGAGGTAAAAGAACAAATGCGCGCCAAAATCGTCGGCCCGCTTAATCTCTTGTTCGGCTTCTTTTAAAACCTGTTGGTTTTGGGTGATGGATTGAAGAATGATTTTCCCGACTCCCGGAATTTTCTCCAGCTTTGTCTTCGGCACTTTAAAAACCTCTTCCGCAGAGCCGCAATAACTAATAAGCTGCTTAATGATCTGATCGCCAACGCCGGGCAAAAGACCAATCGCTACCTCGTAAAGTTTTTGTTGCTGCATGGGTTAGAAATACGCAGAAGCAGGGTTGGGGTTGGGATTGTCTGAACTGCAGATGAAATGGATGGAGAGGGTTCCAAAGGTGTTTTGACAGTTTTTTTCTTAGCACCCGTTCCCGACCCTGTCATTGCGAGGCACGAAGCAATCTCACGTTAGCAAATTAGTATTATGATAAAAATGAAAAGCTGAGTAGAATTGCTTAATCCTGGAAATCGAAAACATCAAAAGACTCACGGCTCATAAAGGAGATTGCTTCGTGCCTCGCAATGAGAGGGTCGGGAACAACAACTTGTTTTTCGGTCACTAAAAATCCAATATAACCACCTAATCAAGAATCAGGTAATTACCCCAGCTGCTTCTTTATCTCCACCAAAAAACCGCGCACTTTCTCCAAAGATTCGATCATATCCAGGTTATCCTTAACCTTAGAGTTGCTGTTTTTTAACGCCTCGCGCGCGCCTTGTATAGTGTAGCCGCGCTCTTTCACCAAATGGTACACTAACTTCAAGTTCTCGATGTCTTTGGCAGTGTACTGGCGGTTGCCGGCTTTGCCTTTTTTGGGGGCCAGAAAATCGAACTCTGTTTCCCAAAAGCGGATCAAAGAAGTGGCCACATCGAACATAGCGGCCACTTCGCCTATCGAATAATATTTCTTTTCTATTTCTCTTTCTTTATAAGGCATAATTGGGCTGTAACGGGCAAAAAAACGGGTGTTGCAGGGTAAAAAACTTGAAGCTAAAAAACGCGAGGCTCCATTTTAGTCCCTCCCTAAGGGGGAGTGGTTGGGGAGGGGTTTTTCTCATCCACAAACAAGGCTTTTACAAGCAAATCTGCTACTTTTGCAGGATAGAAATAAACATTTTATATTTTTTCAAATAGAAACAGTATACCATGTTTTCTTCTTGCAAAAATTGCATATTCCGGGCACAATGGCAAATCTTATTTGTCTAGCCCTCAAGAAATAAACCAACATGACTTCAAGCGAAATCCGGAAACAGTTCCTCGATTTTTTTGCCTCTAAACAGCACCAGATTGTGCCGTCTGCCCCAATTGTAGTGAAAGACGACCCGACGCTGATGTTTATTAACTCGGGCATGGCGCCGTTTAAAGACCTGTTCCTGGGCAACAAACCCATTCAGTTTAAGCGCGTTGCCGATACCCAAAAATGTCTTCGCGTGTCGGGCAAGCACAACGACCTGGAGGAAGTAGGCCACGATACCTACCACCACACCATGTTCGAGATGCTGGGCAACTGGAGTTTCGGCGATTATTTTAAGAAAGAAGCCATTGCCTGGGCCTGGGAATTGCTAACCGAAGTTTACAAATTGCCCAAAGACCGTTTGTATGTAACTGTTTTTGAAGGCGATAAAACAGATAATCTGGCATCCGATCAGGAAGCGCTGGAAATTTGGAAACAGTTTATTACTGAAGACCGCATTTTGTACGGCAACAAGAAAGACAACTTCTGGGAAATGGGCGACACCGGCCCCTGCGGACCTTGTACCGAAATCCACATCGACCTTCGTTCTGAGGAAGAAGTAACTGTAAAACCGGGCAAAGAACTGGTGAACAACGACCATCCGCAAGTGGTGGAAATCTGGAACAATGTGTTCATGGAGTTTAACCGTTTGGCCGATGGTTCGCTGGTGAAACTGCCTGCGCAACACGTAGATACGGGCATGGGCTTCGAGCGTTTGTGCATGGCCATACAAGGCAAGCGCAGCAACTACGACACCGATGTTTTTCAGCCGATGATCCAGTTCATCGCCAAAGCTGCTGGCATCAATTATGGGGCCGACGAGAAGCAAGACATCGCCATCCGCGTAATCGCCGATCATATCCGCGCCATCTCTTTCACCATCGCCGATGGGCAATTGCCGAGCAACAACAAAGCTGGTTACGTTATTCGCCGTATTCTGCGCCGCGCCGTTCGTTATGGTTTTACGTTCCTCGATTTCAAAAAGCCGTTCCTGAATACGCTGGTGCCAGTTTTGGCCGATCAGTTCGCCGACGTTTTCCCTGAACTGAAAGCCCAGCAGGATTTTGTGGCGAAGGTAATTGAAGAAGAAGAAACCGCTTTCTTAAGAACGCTTGATAATGGCCTGAAACGCATCGAAAGCCAGCTCGAAAACTTCCGTTCGCAGGGAAATTTAATTGATGGCCGCACCGCTTTTGAATTGTACGATACCTTCGGTTTTCCTCTGGATTTAACGGCGCTAATTGCCCGCGAACAAGGCTTAACGGTAGATGAAGTTGGTTTTGGCAAAGAAATGGAGCAGCAAAAAGCCCGCTCCAAAAAAGATGCCGCCAAAGAAACTTCCGATTGGGTAGAAATTCAGCCGGGAGCAGGTTCTGAATTTGTTGGCTACGACCAGCACCAGGCCGAAGCGCAGGTAGTAAAATACCGCGAAGTAGCCGCCAAAAACAAGAAACTGTACCAGGTTGTGCTCGATCATACGCCGTTTTATGCCGAAAGCGGCGGGCAGGTGGGCGATACCGGAACACTTTCCATCAATGGCGAAAAAATAAAGGTGCTCGACACCAAAAAAGAAAACGACCTCACCATACATCTGGTAGATAAACTGCCTGACAACCTGCAGGGTCCGGTTTTAGGGGCGATAGACAGCAACCGCCGTTTACAAATACAAAATAACCACTCTGCAACGCACTTGTTGCATGCCGCGCTTCGCCAGTTTTTGGGTACACACGTGCAGCAAAAAGGCTCTTTGGTGAACGAAGAAGTTCTGCGTTTCGATTTCTCGCATTTCTCTAAAGTTACCGACGAGCAAATAGAAGAAATCGAGCGCATCGTGAACCGCAAGATCCGCGAAAACATCCGTCTGGAAGAAATGCGCAATGTGCCGATAGAAGAAGCGAAAAATTTTGGCGCGATGGCTTTGTTCGGCGAGAAATATGGTGACAATGTTCGTGTGATCGCTTTCGATAGAAACTACTCGGTAGAATTGTGCGGCGGCTGCCATGTACCGGCAACTGGTGTTATCGGCTTCTTTAAAATAACTTCTGAAAGTTCGGTAGCGGCTGGTGTGCGCAGAATTGAGGCTGTTACAGCCGAAGCAGCCGAAGAATTTGTGCGGACTCACACCAACCAATTGCAGCAAATTAAGCAGATACTGAACAGCAACGACCCGGTAAAATCGGTAGAGCAACTGCAAGCCGAACTGAGCACATTGCGCAAAAAACTGGAAATAGCCGGGCAGAAACAAATGCAGGCGCAACTGCAGGAAATGACGGAGAAGATCGAATCGCGTAATGGCTACAAATTCCTGGCCGCCATGGCCGATGCCGACAACGCCGACCAGATTAAGCAACTCGCTTTTGATGCCCGCCGCAAAGTTGGCGACGATTTGGTGCTGGTGCTCGGCTCCATCATCAACGAAAAGCCTTTCCTCGCGGTAATGCTTTCTGATAACATCGCCCAGGCTGGAAAGCTCAATTCTGTGGCCATGATAAAGGAACTTGCCCGCGAAATACAAGGCGGCGGCGGCGGCCAGCCGTTTTATGCCACCGCCGGCGGCAAAGATGTGAATGGGTTGCAAAGGGCATTGGAGAAGGCGAAAGAAATTATTGGTTAATATTGGTGAATTGTAGTTGGTTGATTGATACTTGTTGATTGACAATTGCTGATTGTTATTTGTTGATTGTTTTTTTGAAGCCTGTTGAATTTTGGCTTGAAGTGTTAAAAATCATGTGATTAGATTGGCCGCGGCGCACCTCCAAAACGACCTGTCATTGCGAGCGATAGCGAAGCAATCTGGTAAATAGAAGGCTGTAGAACCCGTTTTTTTGCCTGTTACAGCCTATTAAATGTTACCTGCAATTTCAACATCCTTCTATCAGCCAGATTGCCGCGCTATCGCTCGCAATGACAGCTTAATTGATACAAAGAATTGCTGCCAGACAGAAAGCTTTCAGAAAAATAATTGACGCTGATTGTAAACTCCTTTGAACGGTTTATAATTAACAATCAGCAATCAGCAACCAACAACAAATACCATAGTAAAAATTTAAGCTGAAGTAACAAAAACATGGTTTTAGCACCAGAAATAAAAGATAAATACCAGATGGTAGTAGGGCTTGAAGTTCATGCCCAGTTGCTTACCAACAGCAAAGCCTACGCATCCGATTCTACAGAATACGGCGAATTGCCCAACACCAACGTGAGCGTAATTACGCTGGCGCATCCGGGCGCATTGCCCCGGGTAAACGAAAAAGTAGTGGAGATGGCCATAAAAATGGGCCTTGCAACAGGTTGCCAGATTACGCGCCATAACATTTATGCGCGCAAAAATTATTTCTACCCCGATCTTCCGAAAGGCTACCAGATTACGCAAGACAAAACCCCGATTTGCACCGGCGGAAAAGTGAGCATAAAGCTGGAAAACGGCGAAACCAAAACCATCGGCATCACTAGAATTCACATGGAAGAAGATGCCGGGAAAAGCATGCACCTTGCCGGCGAAACCGAATCGCTGGTAGATTACAACAGGGCAGGAGTGCCGTTAATTGAAGTAGTAAGCGAGCCTGATATTCGTACATCGGAAGAAGCGTATGCCTACCTGGTGGAGATAAAAAAACTGGTGCGCTACCTCGAAATTTGCGACGGCAACATGGAAGAAGGCTCACTTCGCTGCGATGCCAATATTTCTGTAATGCTGAAAGGCGCAGCGAAGTATGGTACGCGCGTGGAGGTGAAAAACATGAACTCGTTCCGGAACGTGCAGCGCGCAATTGAGCACGAAGTAGAACGCCAGATTTTGCTGATTGAAAGCGGCGGAAAAGTACTGCCTGAAACGCGCAATTTCGATGCCGCCACAGGCCAAACGGTTGCCATGCGCTCTAAAGAAACCATGAACGATTACCGGTATTTCCCCGAGCCGGATCTGGTGCCCTTAATTATTACCGAAGAATATCTGGGAAGTATTCACGATGCCATGCCCGCGCTGCCGCA
>JAFADQ010000338.1 GCA_023424725.1 Bacteroidota bacterium | reverse complement strand
CTGTATGTGCTGGCGGTAAGCATCAACTTCTTGTATTTATTCGGCCCAATGCCCGATTTGCGGACGCTGGAGAACCCGAAAAGCGAACTTGCCTCCGAGATATATTCGGCCGATAACGAGCTGCTGGGTAAATATTTCCGCGAAAACAGATCGCCGGTAGAGTACCACGAGCTTCCCCAAAACTTAATAGATGCGCTTATCGCTACCGAAGATATCCGTTTCGAGGATCACAGCGGAATAGATTTTAAGGGCACTTTCGCTATTATCGCCTATCAGCTAAAAAACAGCGACCGCGGCTCCAGCACCATTACCCAGCAGCTTGCTAAAAACCTTTTCCGTACCCGCTCCGATCTTAACGATGGCCTTTTAAGCGGTGTGCCGCTGCTTAATAAACTTATCGTAAAAACAAAAGAGTGGCTAATGGCCGTAAAGCTGGAGCGCAATTACTCTAAAAAAGAGATCCTAACGATGTATCTTAATACGGTCGATTTCGGATCTAACGCGTTCGGTATAAAGGTGGCGGCCAAAACATTTTTCAACAAGGCGCCTGCCGAACTTAATCCGGAAGAATCGGCAGTGCTGGTGGGGTTGTTAAAGGCGCCGTCAAGATACAGTCCGGTATTTAACCCGGAAAGATCTGCCAGCCGGCGCAACACCGTGCTACACCAAATGAAGAAATATAATTTTCTTTCTGATACGGCTTATCAGCGGCTCGCGGCCTTGCCTCTGGAGCTTAATTATAACGTAGAAAACCAAAACAAAGGCCTGGCGCCGTATTTCAGGGCAGAGGCAAGCAAGTATATTTTGCGCTGGTGTAAAGACAATGGGTTCGATTTATACGCCGACGGCCTAAAAATATATACCACCATCGATTCGCGCCTGCAAACTTACGCCGAAGAAGCGGTAGAACAGCACATGCGCTACCAGCAAAATCTGTTCTGGAAACACTGGAACGTAAAAAAAGAAGTTTTGCTAACCGAATTTGAGAAAGGCAGCAATAATGCATGGAAAAAGGCCAATGGCCGCGAGCCCTGGGCCGACGAGAATGGCAAGCCCCTGCCCGGTTTTATAGAAAACCAGATGAAGCGCACCCAGCATTACCGCCGGCTAAAAGCCCGTTACGAAGACGATACCGACAGCATAGAGTATGTGCTGAACAAAAAAGTGCCCATGACCGTGTTTTGCTGGGATTGCCCCGACATGGAAAAGAAAGTAATTATGAGCCCATACGACTCGTTGCGGTATTACAAGCACTTTTTGCAAACCGGTATGGTAAGTATAGAGCCTACCAGCGGCCATATAAAAGCCTGGGTAGGCGGCATTAACTATAAATACTTTAAGTACGACCACGTAAAGCAGGGCGCGCGCCAGCCCGGCTCTACTTTTAAACCCTTTGTGTATGTAGCGGCTATAGACAGAGGCTACTCGCCTTGTTATGAAGTGCTGGATGCGCCGGTTACTTTTCAGACGCACGACGCCAACGGCTCCTGGACGCCTAAAAACGCCGATGGCAAATACAGCGGCAACTCGTACACATTACGTAAAGCGCTGGCACTCTCTATAAACTCTATTACGGCGTATTTAATGAAAAAGCTATCGCCGGAGGTAGTGGTAGATTACGCCAAAAGGTTAGGAATAACCACACCCCTCGACCCCGTTCCGCCACTTGCCCTTGGGTCCAGCGATGTAACTATTTACGATATGGTAGGCGCCTACAGCACTTTTGTAAACAAAGGAGTTTGGACCGAGCCGTTTTTTATAACCCGGATAGAAGATAAAAACGGAAACCTGCTGCACGAGTTCGTACCGCGCACCAAAGAAGTTTTAACCGAAGAAACCGCCTATTTAATGGTGCACATGCTGCAGGCTGCTACCGAGCGTGGCGGAACCGCCGTTGGCCTGCGCGGCCGCTATAAACTTACCGGCGAAATAGCGGCAAAAACCGGTACAACCTCTAATTATTCTGATGGTTGGTTTGTAGGCGCCGTGCCCGATCTGGTTACCGGTATTTGGGTTGGCGGCGACGACCGGAGCATCCACTTCCGCACCATGGACCTGGGCCAGGGCGGCCGCATGGCAATGCCCATCTGGGGGCTTTATATGCAAAAAGTTTTCACAGATCAATCAACAGATATTAAACCCAAGCTATTCCCTAAACCAGCTGCCCCGCTATCGGTAGAAATTAACTGCGAACGGTATAACAGAGGTGGCCTGCCCGATTCAATTAATCAGGAGCAAATACTGCAGCTACCCGGCTCGCTCCGCGGAGACGAAGACATTTAAACTGCCTAAAACATTTTACTAATACCGGCAGTAAAGGCTGCAAGAGGCAAAAAGCGGTCAAGTAGCAGGCAAACATTTGTTCTGTATCGCCTTGTTTTTTGCCTTTTGCAGCCTCCTCTAAGCCGGTAATTTCAATTTTTCAAAGCTAAATTTAGCAGTTCTACCAAAGCCTATCTCTAATCGTAATCTTTACGTACTACTTACAAACCCTTAAACTAAGTACCCGCAAATGGCTGCAAGTGCCGACATTAAAGATCATATCCGGCAGTTACCCGATAAACCGGGCATCTACAAATTCTTCGACGATAAGGATATAATTTATGT
Organism: Bacteroidota bacterium; assembly: GCA_023424725.1. GTDB lineage: Bacteria > Bacteroidota > Bacteroidia > Cytophagales > Hymenobacteraceae > JAFADQ01. Next base: position 4,727 of record JAFADQ010000338.1, on the reverse strand, counting down.
AGGCAAGGCGGTTAACATCCGCAAAAGGGTAAGCAGCTATTTCAATAAAAGCAACCAGCACAACAAAAAAACATTAAAGCTGATCTCTCAGATCAAGCGGATAGAGTTCACCATTGTAGATACCGAATCCGACGCGTTTCTGCTCGAGAATAACCTTATAAAGCAATATAAGCCCAAGTACAATATCCTGCTGAAAGACGGCAAAACATACCCGTACATCTGCATCTTAAACGAGCGCTTCCCAAGAGTTATCAGCACCCGAAATAAGGTAAAAGACGGCTCTAAGTACTACGGCCCCTACGCAAGTGTAACCACCATGTATGTGGTGCTCAATCTTATCCGCAGTTTGTATCCGTTACGCACCTGCACGTTTAACCTATCGCCTGAGAACATTGCCGCCGGAAAATTTAAAGTTTGCCTCGAATACCACATCGGCAATTGCAAAGGCCCCTGCGAAGCCCTATTTGATGAAGAAATATACAACCGTAACATTATTCAGATAAGGAATATACTAAGCGGCAACCTGGCTATCGCCCGAAATCATTTTAAAGAAAAAATGATGGAATCGGCGGGGCAGCAACAATACGAACTGGCGCATCAATACAAAATAAAGCTCGATATGCTGGAAGATTTCCAGGCAAAATCTACAGTGGTAAGCAATACGCTTAGTAATATAGATGTATTTGCGATTGTATCGAACGAAAAATGCGCCTTTATAAACTATTTAAAAGTCGTAAACGGAGCTATCATCCAGACACAATCTATCGAGATACATAAAAAACTGGACGAAACAGATGCCGATCTTCTGGCTTCTGCCATAGTAGATCTGCGCCACGATTTCGAGAGCGATTCTAAAGAAATACTGGCCAATGTAGAGGTAGTATTGCCCGAAAATTACCCTGCAACAGTTACTTACCCGCAAATTGGCGATAAGAAAAAACTGCTGAACCTAAGCCTTAAAAACGTTCTGTATCTGCGGAAAGAAAAGGAATCGCAACAAGAGAAAAGTCTGGCGGCAAAAGGCGAAAACCGCGTATTAGCCACCTTAAAGAAAGACCTTCGCTTAACCGAATTGCCGGTGCATATAGAGTGTTTCGATAACTCCAATTTTCAGGGTGCAAATCCGGTAGCTTCTATGGTATGCTTTAAAAATGGCAAACCGGCAAAAAAAGAATACCGGCATTATAATATCAAAACAGTTGTAGGCCCCGACGATTTTGCCTCTATGTACGAAGTGGTTACGCGCCGCTACAAACGCCTGCTGGAAGAGAATGCCTCTTTGCCACAGTTAGTAATTATAGATGGCGGCAAAGGGCAACTTGGTATGGCTGTAAAAGCCCTGAAAGACCTGAATATTTGGGGTAAAATTGCCATTGTAGGCATTGCAAAACGGCTGGAAGAAATTTACTATCCCGGCGATAGCCTGCCCTTATACATCGATAAAAAGTCAGAATCTTTAAAACTAATTCAGCGGTTACGAAACGAGGCGCACCGCTTTGCCATAACATTTCATCGCAGCAAACGCGATGCGGCCACCCTGCGCACCGAGTTTAACGATATAAAAGGAATTGGCCCTACCACGGCCATGCGCCTGTTAGAGAAGTTTAAATCTGTAAAAAAGGTAAAAGAATTAAGCCAAAACGAACTCGAAAATGAGGTTGGCGCAGCAAAAGCCAGAATTATTAAAGAGTATTTCGATACAGAAGCTAACCAAAAGCCTTAATTCCCTGAACCAAGAATTGAAACCAAATTAAAATAAGGTATAAAAAAAAGGAGGCTGTGGGCCTCCTTTTTTATTGCATTACAAACTAACTAGTAGCTCCAAAGTCCGTATTCAAACTCGATCAGATCTTCCTGTATACGCTGAGCAGCATACAAGCCTTGCTTTCCGGTTCCATCCAATCTTTCATCGTTAGGGTTAGAAACTTTTACGATGTAAGAATTAAATAACCGCAACTGGAAAGCTTCAGACATGTTTTTGTGCTGGGCATCATTTTGCGGGTTAAACCAAAGTGCATTCGGGTCATTCTGGAAAACCTTTACCAGATCTTCATACTTAAATGTTCCGATAGTCTCGATTATACCTTTAGCGCTTTTATCAGCAGGAACAAAAAGGGTCATAGAATGTACCTGGTTATACATTCTGGAGCGCTTCTTATCGAAAACCACGTCTTCAACCAACTCCATTGTATACAGATCACGGGCAAAATACTCGGCCGGGCCAATTTCTACAGCTGGTGCTTCATCATCGCCCCAATCGCTTGCTCCCCAATCATCACTAAGTCCGGCTTCTTTTTCGGCTTCAGACAACCCGCCACCTTCTACAGGGATAACAAGTCTTTGTGAAAACTCTTCCCTGGTTAAGGTAGAGCCGGCTTCGAGCGAATCGTTAGCATAAACTGGTAACTCTCCTCTTTTCACTGCTTCGATAATGATCTTCGATATCTCACGATCATCAGAGAACAAAGGCTGGTTCTGCTTTTCACGCAAATCGATCATCCTCCAAATCCGCTTACTGAACATACGATCAGCGGCAGGAATCTTCTGGACTGGCGGATAAGCTCTCATGGTTTGAGCAGATTGCTCACCCATCCCGTACTGATCTACTAACTGAGCCTCTGCCGCTACTGTTACAGTACCGGAAAGTACTATACCGAGCAGGATTTTTTGGAATGATAACATAGTTTATGCTCGTTTAAATTTCTAATTATTGTATTGGAAGGTTAACGATAACGGCTCCAACATTTACTTCTTCTGTTTGATCGCGGAAATTTCTCCGCTGCACTTTATTTACTTCCAGAATAATACGATCGCCTGGGCGAGCTTCCTGAGCAATGGCAGACATATTGGCCTGCTCTGCCGTAAACTTCTGAGGGGCCATTGCAGGGCGAGTACCGCGCACTAAAGTTGCTGTCCACTCTGCTACGCGGTAACGCGCATCTTTCGGAAGCATAGTACGGAATGTTTCGTCTGGCTTAGCTCTTACAGAAAGAACACGTGGCGCTGCCTGGCCTTGCTTTGTATTAATCGGACGACCGTTTACCACAAACTCAATTTCCGGCTTAGGTATTGGGCGAACTTTAAAAGTTTCGCTACCAATTGCATTACCACCGCTGCTAACGCTAATCTTAACTTCTTTAGCAGTAGGAATAATAGTTACCTCGCCTTTTTTGGCACCTTTAATGGCAGTACCACCCGTTGCCGAGAAAGTAGGATCGTATAAAGCTCCTAACGCTGGCACAGTAATATTTAGTGCGTTACCACAGTTAAAATAAAGAGCAGAAACAGCCTGCGACTCTACTTTAATTACCGGTTTCACTACTACATATTCCTGTTCTAAAGTAAAGGTTGTGTCGCGGCCCTGGAAAGGGAAAGTTATTGTACCTTTCCATTTTTGCTTAGACTGGCCTTCTGAGTCGTAGTTGCTGGCTGCTGCTGTAAACTCTACTTTTCCGCGGCCACCTTCTACCTTTACAGGCTTACCGTTCGCAGTCATAGTAGGCACAATAGCGTCAGACGATGCAGTAAGGAACATGTCGGCGTTATATTTCGTACCAGCTGCTACAAATTTAGCTTCAGCACTGGCAGTAGCAAACATTTTCTCAAACTTGATAATGTCGGCACCAACTTTTTGAGCTAATGTAGAAAGTGCATCTGCCTCGTATTTCAGAATTTCAGATTCTTTCTGTGCAAGTACAGCTAATGCTGCAACAAGTGGTGTCTGAGCAAAGTTCAGCGTTGCGAAATCTTTGCGGCGCTGCTGTGGGTCGTTCTTTGCCAATGGGTCTTCGCTGCCATCTAAAGCCAGCTTTGCAGGCATGTTTGGGTTATACGCTTTCAGGAAAGAAGCATAAGAGTTTAGCTTGTTCTTAAGATCGTAAGCTACTCCGTTTTTCTTGCCGCCAATCATGTGAATAGCAACTTTTTCTTCTTCTTTAGCGCCTACATACATACCGGTTTCATCCACTCCGCCAGTTAAGCCTATCAGGTCTTTGCGATGCTTATCTATTTCTGCGATCATCGCATTTGTACGGTTCCGTACTTCCTGGGCTGCATCTAATACTGCTTTATCTGCAGCACGGGCTCCACCTTCTGAAACCTTGCCAGCGATGTTGCTAACTACTGATGTATTGTCGCTCGTTGTTTTTGCGTTCACGCTCATCAAACTATCATCCAGAAATTTAAATTTCATCATGATAGCGGAGCTAACCTGCAGGGCAAGAAGTGCGGTGAGTACCAGGTACATCATACCGATCATCTTCTGCCGTGGGGTTTCTTTTCCTCCTGCCATAATTTCGGACTAGAATCTTATAGTTAAAAATATATTTCAGTTAATAATTACTACAGCTAATTATGATGCACGCATTGCGTTCAGCATATTGCCATAGATATTATTAAGTGAAGACAGGTTTTTGGTAAGGCTTGCTACTTCGTTCTTGAACTGCTCAGACTCGCGGCTAGCTTCGGTCATGTTCTCCATAGCAGAGCTAAGCGTGCCATAGAAGCGGTTCATAGACTTAAGGTGATTGTTGGCATCCTGCAGTTCCATTTCGTATACCGCGTTTAGAGCACCCAGATTTTTAGTTACGTTCTGAACTTGCTGATGATACTCGCGGGCATCTACAGTAGCATCAGAAAGCTGAGTGATAGCAGCAGCCGTAGAAGCGTATGCCTGGTTAATCTGCTCTAACGACGAAGAGGCAGAACGTACGCGGTCTGTGTATTCG
>JAFADQ010000054.1 GCA_023424725.1 Bacteroidota bacterium | reverse complement strand
AACCTGAAAAAGTTAATGCAAAAGTTGAAAGAAGATTTAACCGCAGCTTATTTTTTACTCTGCCGATTGATCAGTTCAAGGTTAATTAGTTTAGCTATGAGGACTTGTTAAGGATCGACTAAGTAATTTGCCGGAAACCGAGAAAGACAAGTTGCTTTTTAAGTTGTTGCCAAAAGACGGCGCGCTGTGCGAAAAGCTGGAATTTGAGCTGCTGGAAGAAGGCGAAACCTTAGAAGACCGCAGAAACGAGATAAAAGCAGGCATAGAAAAAGTGGCCACCGGGCACCATTACAGCGCGGGCTGGCTAATGATGGATTTGCGAACGCTTAATGCCGAAATTGGCCGCCACGTAAAAAGAACGCAGGATAAAGAAGGCGAAATTTGGCTTACGCTGCACATGCTAAACCGCGCTTTCGACGAGCAAATGCCGTTTCTGGAAAAGCTTACTTCGCGCTCGCAAAACCTGGCCGAGTATGTTGTAAAACGCGCCCACGATGTGCTGGCCAAAATACAGAAACTACACCCCGATTTGCACATAGAATTTGAGCCGGAAGTAAACCGGTTACTTGAAAAAATTTATATGTCGGCGGCAAAAAAAGCAGCAGAAGATTGTGGTTTACCCAGAGAATTTTAGCTGGTTTTTAAACATAAAGATCAAAATAAAAAGGCCGCCCTGTACAGGCGGCCTCTTATTTTATAAACTATAAAAAACTAGCGGTTGCGATTGCTGTTTTTCGGATCTTTGCTGTCGGAGCCTTCTACCTTTACTACTTTGTTGTAAAGGCCCATAATAAGGAAAGGTGCAGGCCATTGGCCTACAAACAGCGCTTCTTCGTCTTTCTTCATTATTTTAAGGGTAGCAGAAATGGCCATGCAGCCAAGCGCAGCCCATAAAAATAAATCGGAAGGAAGTTTGGCGGTATACTCTTCTATTACGCGTGCTACTGGTCCTTCGCGGTGATCAGGATTAGCATTGTCGGCTTTTTGTTTTAATTCGTTAGCGTCCATGTTACTTTAGTTTTAGTGTTGTAAATAGCTCATGGAAACGTAAGATTTGCATTTGGGTTGTGCAATTGCAGAACGTAATAAAGTTTGCCGTGTAATTTCTGCCTAATTTTGTTAGCCAATTAAGTATTTCTGCAACCTGCAACAAGCAAAAAAATGCACGTTACAGCCTGATGTTTAGGCAGAAAAATAATTTACCAAAGCGACATTTGCACCGGCTGCCGGCGAGACACACAATACAGTTTAGACTCGGCAAAGCGCGACGCGATAATAATTTCGGTATCGCCGGCGTGCTCTGCAAACAACTTTTTTACCAGCGCCGGACTGTTGTTATCTTTAGATAAATGCCCGAGCAAAAGCTGGTTCATAAAGGGCGGTTTGTGTTCTTTAAAAAGCTGCAGCGCCTGCAGGTTAGAGAGGTGGCCTTTATCGCTTTTTATGCGCTGTTTTAGGTGGTATGGGTAGCGGCCTTTCTCCAGCATTTCGTCACAGTAATTTGCTTCCAGAATAGCGGCATGGCACAAACTAAAATGCGCGGTTACGTGTTCGCAGGGCGCGCCAATATCGGTAAAAACTCCGGCGGTATAATCGCCGCAACGCACAATAAAACTATGCGCGTCTGCCGCGTCGTGAAACTTGGGGAAACCTGTTATTTGCAGCGCGCCGATTTGCACAGGCTGGTACGCGCAAAAACCGGCAAACTGCAGCACATCGTACTTAATGCGCGAGTTGCTTAACGTGCCTTGCGTAATATAAACGGGCAGGTTGTATTTTTTGGCCAGCACCGGAATGCCGTTGGTATGATCTGAGTGTTCGTGCGATACAAAAATTGCTTTTACGCGCTGCATAGAAAGGCCCAGGCGGGCTATTCGTTTCTCGGTTTCGCGGCACGAAATTCCGGCATCTATCAGCACGGCTTCGCGCTCGTTGCCAACATAATAACAGTTTCCGTTGCTTCCCGAATTTAATGAGGCGATAAACAATTGCATATAAACAAAGATACAAAATCTGTAGCGGTACGTTGTTAACCAACCCGGCGGCACAATAAATTCCTGCAGGTAATAAATCTTTATTTTTTCTGTTCTGATGGCCTTAAAAATGGCATCTGCAGGCACACAAAAAGAGGCCGTTAAAAATAACGGCCTCTGTAATAAAGCTGCGGGCACCAAATTTATCCCTATTTAAGACTAACTTAATTCTTCTCCAGAATCTGGAAAAGCTCGTCTAGTTTTGGGGTAAGAATAATTTCGGTGCGGCGGTTGCGCTGGCGAACTTCGGGCGTTTTTCCTTCGGCCACTGGCACATATTCGCTTCGGCCCGATGGCGTAATTCGTGCGCCGGGCACGCCGGTTTTTTGCAGAATGCGTGTAATTTCTGTAGCGCGCAAAACACTTAAATCCCAGTTATCCTGCATGCCTGTGGTGCCGCGCGAAATAGGCACATCGTCGGTGTGGCCTTCTACCACTACATTTACGTCGGGTTGCTGCTGCAGTACCTGCCCGAGTTTCTGTAGCGCTTCCTGCCCTTTAGGATCTACTTTTGTGCTACCCGATTTAAACAGCAACTGCTCGGCCAGCGACACATATACTTTCCCGTTCCGGATATCTACCGTTAAATCAGATTCTTTAAAGCCGAGCAGCGCGTTACTTACCGTGTTGCGCAGCTTGTTTACGGCCGCATCTTTTTCGGCGAGCGCCTGTTCCAGTTCCAGCAGGCGCTGCTCTTTAGTTTTAAGGTCGCCGCTCAGGCGCTCTACCTGGCC
>JAFADQ010000269.1 GCA_023424725.1 Bacteroidota bacterium | reverse complement strand
ACTTTAGTCCTGCTTGTTTCAATATACTGTTCAAGGTTCCTGGCGGGATTTCGTCGTTTAGACTATGCCCGGCAACCGTTACCAAACCTGGTTTCAGCGAATGCTTAAACTGTTTATGGCTCCCTTTCTGTCTCGCCAAATACCAGCCGTTTTCCTCCAGTAATTTGATAACTTCCTTTACTTTGGTTGCCATAAATGAGATCGCTTCTGGCGCGAGAGTTAAGCGAAGCGTCTCTTGTGCCTGGGTACTTTTCTCAAGTCTTCAGACTTGAGTTATTTCTTTTCCGCAAGTATGAAGACTTACGCTGTGTAGAAAGTCACAAGTCACCGCTTCGCTGAAGACTTGCGCCAGGTTAAATTTGAATTTGGATTTTGAGGATTAACCAGATTACTGGATTTATACTGCAATGGCCAAAAAACCGGGCACTACAGCCTAAATTCTTTTCAATCCCAAAAATCTTACCATCCAACAAATCCAAATTCAGACAAAATCAACCTCAGGCCGCTTCTTCTGCCATACTTGCCGGAATAATATCCTCTATCAGATCGTCTTTTTCTATCCGCAGGTTATCTATGATAAAGTTCTGGCGGTCGGGTGTGTTTTTGCCCATGTAGTAGCTCAGGATTTTCTGTATGGCCTGGTCGTCTTTTAAGATTACCGGTTCCAGACGAATGTTGTCGCCGATAAAGCGGGCAAACTCGTCTGGCGAGATCTCTCCTAATCCCTTAAACCGGGTAATTTCCGGCTTTGCACCCAGCTTTTTCATAGCGGCTTGCTTTTCTTCCTCTGAGTAGCAGTAAATGGTTTCTTTCTTGTTCCGCACCCTGAAAAGTGGTGTTTCCAGAATAAACAAGTGGCCGTTTCGGATTAGATCGGGGAAGAACTGCAGGAAGAACGTGAGCAGCAGCAAACGGATGTGCATACCGTCTACGTCGGCATCGGTAGCGATTACTACACGGTTGTAGCGAAGCTCGTCTATGCCTTCTTCTATATTAAGGGCGTGTTGCAGCAGGTTAAATTCTTCGTTTTCGTACACCACTTTTTTCTTCAACCCAAAACAGTTAAGCGGCTTACCACGCAAACTGAAAACTGCCTCGGTTTCTACGTTCCGGCTCTTTGTAATAGAACCAGATGCAGAATCTCCCTCGGTGATAAAAAGGGTAGTTAGCAAGCGCTTATCTGCCTTCTCTGTATCTGCGGCATTTGCAGGTGCATTATCGGTTAAATGGAAACGGCAATCGCGTAATTTTTTATTGTGCAGGTTGGCTTTTTTGGCGCGCTGGTTGGCCAGTTTTTTAATACCCGCCATGTCTTTGCGTTCGCGCTCGCTCTGCTCAATCCGCTTCTTCATCGCCTCGGCCACGTCAGGGTTTTTGTGCAGGAAAATATCGAGCTTATCTTTCAGGAAATCGATAACATGGTTACGCACCGTGGGCCCGTCCGGACCCATGTTTATAGAGCCAAGCTTGGTTTTTGTCTGGCTCTCGAAAACCGGCTCCTGCACCCGGATACTGATGGCGCCGACAACAGAGGCGCGAACATCCGAAGCATCGTAATCTTTCTTAAAAAAATCGCGCACCGTTTTTACCACTCCCTCGCGGAAAGCCGCCAAATGCGTACCGCCCTGCGTGGTGTACTGGCCGTTTACGAAAGAATAATACTCCTCGCCGTAATCGTTTCCGTGGGTTAAGGCAACCTCAATATCTTCGCCCTTCAGGTGTATAACCGGGTAGCGCAAATCCTCGGCCGATGCCTCTGTTTTTCGTGTCAGCAGGTCTTTTAAACCATTCTCAGAATAATAACGCTGGCCGTTAAAGTTTATGGTTAAGCCCGCATTTAAATACACATAATACCAGATCTGGTTCTCCAGGTATTCAGGAATGAAATGGTAATTCCGGAAAATAGTATCGTCGGGCACAAAGGTAATCATGGTGCCGTTGCGCTGGCTGGTTTCTTCTAAAGGAAGGTCGTTTTTCAGTACACCTTTTTCAAATTCTGCCGCCTTCATTTTGCCATCGCGCACCGAGGCAACCCGGAAAAAAGTAGAGAGTGCATTTACCGCCTTGGTACCCACGCCGTTTAAGCCAACCGATTTCTGAAAGGCTTTGCTGTCGTACTTACCGCCCGTGTTGATCTTGCTTACACAATCTATCACCTTGCCAAGCGGAATGCCGCGGCCGTAGTCGCGCACTACCACTTTATGATCGGAAATTTTGATGTCGATGGTGCGGCCGTTGCCCATCACGAACTCGTCTATAGAGTTATCGACAACTTCTTTTACCAGGATATAAATACCGTCGTCTGCCGAAGAACCATCGCCTAATTTACCAATGTACATGCCGGGGCGCAGGCGAATGTGCTCGCGCCAATCAAGCGACCGGATACTGTCTTCGTTATAGTCGGGTGTTTGTGCCATTAAACTTTAAAATCTTTTTCAGAAAATTACAGAAAGGAAAACCGTTACGCCAGAGAAAGCGGAGCTGCGAAAACGATGCCCCGAAAAGCTGCGGGGCTCAAAAACCGGGCCACCGGCAACTAAACGCATACACAAATTTAACCTTTTTTAGCAAAATACAGTTCATAAATTTTAGCGAATATAAGCATTTAAAGGCCTTTTCTGCATTATTTTCACTTTTACAACCTTGGGCAAACAATTAGAGTAAAAAGTTGCTAAAAGTATTAGCTTTGTAGGCAATGCTTTCAGTTTATCGCACTTCCCAAATATGCTCCTGCGCCTGCCGGTTTATTTAAAAGTTACCCTCATTTTGCTGGGGCTCATACTTTTATTGCATTTTCTTACTTTGTTTAAGGCGCTTTTCGTGCCGTTAATCTTCGCGGCTTTGTTCTCTTTTCTGATGCATCCTATTTGCCGGAAACTGGAAAGGGCCCGCATTCCCAGACCGTTCGCGATTATTTTATGCCTCCTGATCATTATTGTTTTCATTGCCAGCATTGTCTGGTTTTTGTCGTCGCAGATGCTCAATTTCCGCGAAGAAATGAGCGGTATCGGCACTAAAGTAGACGAACTTCTTATCAGGATTCAATTGTTTCTGAAAGAGAAATTCGGGAAAGAAATTGTTTCGCGTACCGACCTTTTGCGCGAATCGCTCAGCAACATGGGCACCACCAGCGGCTCTGTGGTTTCTACTACAATTTCGTTTACCACCGATATGCTCACGTTTGTAACGCTGGTGCCGATTTACTTTTTCTGTATGCTTTATTACCGCGGGCACATGCGCATGTTCATGTTTCAGTTTGTGAAAGCCGAAAACCGGACCAGTGCCATGAGCCTGGTAGACGAAGTGCGAAAAGTTGTACAGGGCTATCTTACCGGCTTGTCTATCGTGATCCTGATTGTAGCGTTGCTTAACTCGGCCGGATTACTGATACTGGGTGTAAAATACGCGGTGTTTTTTGGTGTAGCGGCGTCTATTCTAATGATCATTCCGTACATCGGCATTCTGATCGGTTCTATCATTCCGGCCATGTATGTGCTGGTTACCACCGGCCAGCTGTCTACAGCTCTTGGCGTAGTGGGCGTAATGGCGTTTGTGCAGTTTCTGGAAGGTAATTTTATTACGCCAAACGTAGTGGGTTCTAAGGTGCGGCTAAATGCATTCGCGGCCATTTTAGGCTTGGTTGTAGGAGGCCATATTTGGGGCGCGGCAGGCATGATTCTGGCCATTCCGGTTATCGCAATTCTGAAA
>JAFADQ010000265.1 GCA_023424725.1 Bacteroidota bacterium | reverse complement strand
TCTACAGGGTTGCTCTTCAGGAAATTACGCCGCGCGGGCACGTTATAAAATAGGTTTTTAACGGAGATAGAGGTACCATCCGGCGCAGCCACCTGCTCCTGCTCCTTTATGTGCGACCCTTCTATTAAAATTAAAGTACCCAACTCAGCATCGTGCTGTTTGCTGCGCAGCTCTACCTGCGCCACCGCCGCGATAGAGGCCATTGCTTCGCCACGGAAACCAAGCGTCCGGATTCTGAAAAGATCTTCGGTAGTGGTTAATTTAGACGTGGCGTGGCGCTCGAAGCACATGCGGGCATCGGTTTCGCTCATGCCTTTGCCGTTATCTATCACCTGTATAAGCTGCCGGCCCGCTTCTTTTACAATAACTTTTATGCTGGTAGCGCCGGCATCTATAGAGTTCTCGAGTAATTCTTTAATAACCGAAGCCGGGCGCTGCACCACTTCGCCCGCGGCGATCTGGTTTGCGAGCGACTCCGGAAGTAATCTGATTATATCTGCCATTAAAAATTCTAAAGTAAACTGGTTTCCGGCTTTTCGCCTCTGCCTCCTATGCCCAAAAACACTGCCGTTACAGCCTAAAATTCCCGGTTTTTCTTTTTATTTCGGCTTTATTCATAAGAAAAACCAACCCGCTAAAAATATTGAAAAATTCTGCCCGCTATCTATCAGGTTAGCAGCAAAAATATCGTTCTGTAGATAGAATAAAACTCTGACTGCGGGAAAAATTTAGTCCAAAATCCAGATCTCTCCGGATTTAAAACCGGCTTGTGGAACGACAAATACAAATTTAATGGTTAATAACTAAAGAAGCGCCAATATCTGCCTTTCTCAGCGCATTTTAACGTCGGTTTATGGCCATTTCTTGTTACTTTTGCAAGATAGTGGGCTGTGAATCTGGCAGAACCGGAACCGCGCGAAAAAGCAGCTCTTTTTACATAAATATGAACCTGATCTTAAAACGTACCATAGCTGTTTGCCTTTTGTGCCTTCTGTATTGTTTGCCTGCCATGGCCAACGAGGCGGAAAGCCTGATAGCGGCTGCCAAAAAGCGGCAGTGGGTAGACAGCGTTTTTAAAAGCATGACCCCGCAACAGCGTATCGGTCAGCTATTTATGGTAGCCGCATACTCTAACCTGGACCAGGCGCATGTAACAGAAATAGAGCGTTTAGTGCGTCTTCATAATATTGGCGGACTGATGTTTATGCAGGGCGGGCCGGTGCGGCAGGCCAAACTTACCAACCGTTACCAATCCATAGCAAAAGTGCCCTTGCTTATTGCGATGGATGCCGAATGGGGCCTGAATATGCGCCTCGACAGCTCTATGCGCTTCCCGAGGCAAATGACCCTTGGCGCCATTGGCGACCCGCGCTATACCTATTTAATGGGCCGCGAAATTGCCCTAAAATTAAAGCGCATGGGCGTGCATGTAAGTTTTTCGCCGGTGATAGACGTGAACAGCAACCCCATGAATCCGGTAATCGGTACCCGCTCTTTTGGCGAAAACAAAGAACATGTAGCCGAGCGCGGTTTGGCCTATATGGAAGGCTTGCAAGACCATGGCATTCTGGCAGTTGCGAAGCATTTTCCGGGCCACGGCGATACCGATTCTGACTCGCATTACACGCTTCCGGTGCTTAATTATGGCTACGACCGCTTAAACGACATAGAGTTATATCCTTTCCGCAAAGCCTTTGGCGCCGGCGTAATGGGCGTAATGGTGGCGCACATGCAAATGCCACATTTCGATACTACCCGTAACCTGGCCTCGTCGCTCTCGCCTGCAATTGTTACCGGTTTGCTGCAAAAACAAATGGGCTACAAAGGGTTGATTTTTACAGATGCGCTTAACATGAAAGGCGTGGCCAATTATTACGCGCCCGGCGAAGTAGACCTGAAAGCTTTGCTGGCCGGAAACGATGTATTGTTATTTCCGGAAGATGTGGCCAAGGCCGTAGAGCAAATTCACTTCGCGGTAGAGAATTGCCTTATTACCCAGGAAGAAATAGACCGGCGCGTAAAGAAGATCCTGAGCACCAAATTCTGGGCCGGGCTAAACAACTACCAGCCTGTAAACCTTACCAACCTGCAGCAGGAAGTAGACCGCCCCATGAGCAACGCCGTACAGCAGCAACTCTTCGAAAAGGCCATGACGGTGGTGGCAAACGAGAAAAAGTTGCTGCCCTTCCGGATGATCGATACAACCACCTTCGCCTCGCTTAGCATTGGCCGCGAGCTGGGAAATACGTTTCAAAAAACCTTAGGAAACTACGCCGCATTTAATCATTTCGCGCTGCCTTACAAGTACGAAGCCGACAGCGTTTTCCTGCAAATGTTCCATCATCTTAAATCGTACGGAACAGTGGTGGTGGGCATTCACGATATCCAGAGCAAGCCGCATAACAACTACGCAATAAGCGCGGGCACTTTGCGGCTGATAGATACGCTGCAAAAAGTTACCAATGTGGTAATTGTAACCTTTGGCAACCCCTACAGCCTTCGGTTATTCGAGAACTCTAAATGGATTTTGAGCGCTTACGAAGATAACGAATCTACACAGCTTATCGCCCCGCAGGTTTTATTTGGCGCCCTTGAAGCAAAGGGGAAATTGCCCGTTACAGCCTCTCAAAAGTTTAAATCGGGCACCGGAATCGCTACGCAAAGCCTTGGCCGCCTGCGCTACACCGTGCCCGAAGCGGTTGGGTTAAGCTCGGCGGTGCTGGCACAGATAGATAACATCGCTACAGAGGCTATTGCCTACGCCGCTACGCCCGGCGCGCAGGTTTTGGTGGCAAAAGACGGCGCGGTTGTGTTCAATAAATCTTACGGGCACTTTACTTACGACAAATCCCGGCCGGTAACCAATACATCTATTTACGATATTGCCTCGGTAACTAAAGTTGTTTCCACGCTGCAGGCTATAATGTTTCTTAAAGACCAGGGGAAATTAGACCTTGACCAGAAAATTTCGGTTTATTTACCCGAGCTAAAAGGCAGCAATAAGCAAAATCTGGTGCTTCGCGACGTGCTGGCGCATCAGGCCGGTTTGGCGCCTTTTATTCCGCACTGGCAAAAAACGGTTGATAAAAAAGGCCTCAGCAGCTTGTTTTACGCCAGCATAGAGAACGAACTTTTCTGCAATCCCGTAGCACCCGGCATTTTCTCTATTAAATCGATGGAGGATTCGGTTTGGAAATGGACAGTAGAATCTAAGCTGATCGCGAAAAACGCAGCCGGAAAATACGACTACAAATACAGCGACCTCGGTTTTTATATCTTAAAACGCATCGCCGAAAAGCAACTAAACCAGCCGATAGACGAGTTTCTGGACCAGCATTTTTATGGCCCTCTTGGTATGAATTATACCACCTACAGGCCACTCAACAGGTTTGATGAGACCTGCATCGCGCCTACCGAACAGGATAATTACTGGCGCAAAGCAATTGTGTGCGGCACCGTTCACGACCAGGGCGCTGCCATGTTTGGTGGTGTAGCCGGCCACGCGGGCTTGTTCTCTAATTCTAACGACCTGGCAAAAATTCTTCAGATGAATCTGAACAACGGTAAATACGGTGGGCACGATTATTTCAAAAAGAAAGTAGTTACCGAATTCTCTAAAAAGCAATTTAAGAACAGCCGCCGCGGGCTTGGCTGGGACAAACCCGAACCTGCAGGCAACGGCCCAACTTCCGATCTGGCCTCGCCCCTCACCTTCGGCCACACCGGCTTTACCGGCACCGGCGTATGGATAGACCCGGAAACCCGCCTGATCTACATTTTCCTTTCTAACCGCACCTATCCGGACGCTGAAAACACCAAACTGGTAAAGTATAACATCCGGACCAGGATACACGATGTGGTGTACAAAGCGCTATTGCCGAAAACGTAATGATTGATTGTTAATTGTTGGTTGTTAGTTGGGATTAGGCTGTAATGGGCGATTTTTTGGCTGTTGCAGCTTAAGTTGATTGTTAAATGTTGTACGTTTCCGTGGTCTGTGCCTTCACAGACCACCTGCTTTCGGTCTGTGAAGGCACAGACCGAGGTGAAACAGGCCAATTAGTATTGTTAATTTATGATTGATGATTGTTAAGTTTCTTCGGGATAAACAACCAACGTGTAAGCTGTAAAGGGCAAAAAAATGTCCACCGCCGCCTAATTCTCATTAGCTTGCGATCAACAATTAACAATCAGCAACCACCAATCAACAATTAACAACCATCAAATAACAACAAAATAGTAACTTACCTGTTCAAGCATAAACCCCGGTAAAAACCATTTTATGAAAATCGGAATTGTGTGTTACCCAACGTTTGGCGGCTCGGGTGTAGTAGCTACAGAATTGGGTAAGGCGCTCGCTCAAAAAGGGCATCAGGTGCATTTTATTACCTACAGCATGCCTGCCCGTCTCGAGTTTTTTGACGAAAACGTATTTTACCACGAAGTTTACATTCCGGATTATCCGCTGTTTCAGTATCCGCCATACGAGCTGGCGCTGGCCAGCAAAATGGTAGATATCGTGCAGTTCGAGAAGCTGGATGTGCTGCACGTGCATTATGCCATACCGCATGCTTCGGCGGCCTTTATGGCAAAGCAGATATTAAAGAGCAAGAATATCGGGATACCGGTAATAACCACCCTGCACGGCACTGATATTACCCTTGTGGGCAAAGATGCTTCGTTCGAGCCGGTGGTTACCTTCAGCATAAACCAATCGAATGGCGTTACCGCAGTTTCAGATTCGCTTCGTAAAGACACGTACACGCTTTTCGACATCACCAAAAACATAGAGATAATACCGAATTTTATTAACCTGGATAGATTTAAAAAGCAGAAAAAAGACCATTTTAAATCTGCCATTTGCCCAAACGGCGAAAAATTGCTCGTGCACACCTCCAATTTCCGGCCTGTAAAGCGGATGGACGATGTAATTATGGTGTTTGATGAAGTGCGCAAAGTAATGCCAAGCAAGCTGCTGATGGTAGGCGACGGACCGGAAAGGCCCCGCCTGGAGAAAATGGCCCGCTGCCTGAATATTGATGCCGATGTGCGCTTTTTAGGAAAGCTGGAAGCCGTAGAAGAAGTACTGTCGGTAAGCGATTTATTCCTGATGCCATCTGAAAAAGAAAGCTTTGGTTTGGCCGCGCTGGAAGCCATGGCCTGCGAAGTGCCTGTAATTTCTACCAACGCCGGAGGTTTGCCCGAGCTAAATATTAATGGCGTAACCGGCTTTACCAGCAACGTAGGCGATGTAGCCGATATGGTGAAGAATGCTTTGCATATACTCCGCGACGAGAACCTGCAACAATTTAAAGACAACGCCCTGGCCCGCGCTAAAGAGTTTGATATTGAGCAGATTTTGCCCTTATATGAAAACTTTTATAAGAAGGTGATTGAAGAATCGTTAGCGATTAGTTAAACCCCATCACGTTTTTATTGATTTTTTAGTGCAGCGGTTCTGTTTGACGAGTTGTTTCGCTATCCCTCAACATGACTGCGCATGGGTGAAATAAGTGTATTAAACCTAATATATCAGTCCCCTCCACGCGCTATCATCCTGAACATAACCGAGCGCGGGAGCGAGAAGGTTGCGAGCGCAGCTCTGAAGGACTTCGTTACCCATAGGCCCAAATTTTGATTTAAGCTGATTGAAAAAACAGAAATGGCATCACAAATAATGATGCCATTTCTGTTTTTCTAAACCTGTTATTGCGAGGCACGAAGCAACCTGGTAAACAGCGAAAAACTGTAAATCGAAAAAGTAACAGGCTTTTAATTGCCCTTGCAAAGCACTCGACCAGATTGCCACGCTATCGCTCGCAATTACAGGTCCTGGCCAGAGAAACCAACTTAAAACAACTGCTGCACATCGCGTTTCACCATAATAATGGCGTTTGCGGTGGGGTCGTTTTCTTCGGCAATAATAGTTTCCAGCACTTTTTTTGCCAGATCGGTGCCGCGGGCTTTCTCGGGCATTTGCTGAAACGAGCGGTTTATTAAGTTCACCACATCTTCGCGGGCGCGCTTTACCTGGTCCCAGGCCTGATCCGACATGTACATTTGCTGGGTAATATTGTGCTCAAACTCATTCCTGATCTCGCCCAGCAAAAACCGGTGATACTCCTGTGCCGACATACTTGCACCCGACAAACGGATAAGCATGTTACTTGGCGTTATGCGCTCCAGCAACAGAATTATGCGCTCGTAGGCTTGCATGCGGGCGGGTAGCGTGGTTTTAGCATTGGCCATCCGGAGCTCCAGCAATTTGTGCCGGTAATCGCGGTTAATGTACGACGTGGTGAGGTAATACATGGCCACCGCCACGATAAGCGTGGGCACGATAATCTTCAGAAGCTCTAAAATTACAAATACGATATCCATAGTAAAGGTATAACTCAAAATCAGGCAGCAAATTACACAACCTTACTGAAATCATTTTACGACTTTGCCTGTTATATCTTCCGGAAGGGTTAATATTTGTTTTGCCCCTTCTATTATTCTACTTTTGCAC
Organism: Bacteroidota bacterium; assembly: GCA_023424725.1. Lineage (GTDB taxonomy): Bacteria > Bacteroidota > Bacteroidia > Cytophagales > Hymenobacteraceae > JAFADQ01. The sequence goes on along the minus strand of JAFADQ010000265.1, from coordinate 257 downwards.
TAAAATCTGCACTAAATGGAAACTGCAACTAAAACTTCGCCTATAAAACTTACGCCTAAGGCGCTGGAGGAAGTAAGAAAAATTTTGGCTGATAAAAACGTACCCGGCGAATATGGTTTACGCGTGGGTGTTCAGGGCGGTGGCTGCTCTGGTTTGTCTTATTTACTCGGTTTCGATAAGAAAAAAGATGCCGATGAAATGTATGATCAGGACGGCGTAAAAATTATAATGGATAAAAAGCACGGTATGTACGTTAT
>JAFADQ010000263.1 GCA_023424725.1 Bacteroidota bacterium | reverse complement strand
GACTTGCCTGGTTTAATAGCCACAACAAAGCCACCCGCCCCTTATGGATGATAGAAACCGCTTACGGCACAGCAGGTTTTGTTAGTTTTAAGAGTTTTTACGGGCGCCCGGCTTACCAAAAAACCGCCGAAATTAGTATTTACCTCGATGAAAAGTACCGTGGTTTAGGCCTCGGGAAAATGGTGCTTCAGGAATGCATACTGCGTTGCCCGGGCTTAGGCTTAACAACTTTGCTGGCCTTTATTTTCGGACACAATACTCCCAGTTTGGCCTTGTTTCAGAAAGCCGGATTTCTGCAATATGGTTTTCTGCCTGCCGTTGCCGAGTTAGACGGCGAAGAGCGCGACCTGGTAATTTTAGGCAGGAAAGTTTAGCTGCAAGGGCCAAAAAAGCGGACTACAGAACAGAAAACCAAGGCGCCCTGCTACTGCTTTATATTTAATGCGAATAAGGAGTGAATCGCGGTGCAGAAGCCTGAAATAAGCTGTTATTGCGGGAACATCAACAATTTTTCTGTTACCTGCTGAACATGCCAGGTTAAAGAACTCGCACCGCCAAAATAGCCGGTCATCCTGTATGATAGCGAAGGACCTTGTCACAAAGAACCACACCCGTTTCTTCCTCTGTCATTGACAGCATAAAAGTGGCAGTGTAGCCGCGGCTAAACTTCTTATTCGCATATTTAATAGCAATGTTTCTCGCAGGCAAGGTACCTCGGTATAGCTGCCACGCACAGATTTTAAAATTTTAGTTGACGTTAATCGAAGTGCCTGGCGCAAGGATTTCCTTGTGCCTGCCGAAGGCAAAAAAAGACTCTATTAGCGAACAAATTGTCCTGCGGACGGCACAAGGAAATCCTTGCGCCAGGTGCGCGGGAGCGGGAGCAGAATTGGCTTCGCTTCTCCTATTTTAATCTTACGCCAACTCCCCACTCTATAAAATCGGCGCTGCCACGATGCACTTTTAGCGCCACGTTGCCAAAAACGCGATTGGTAAAATGGTATTTTACGCCCAGCCGCTCGTAGTAAATCCGGTCGGCGCCCAGGTAGGGCAGGTATACATAAAAAGCAAGGTGAGTCTGGAAGATTAATCTGCCGAACAGTAATTCGTGGCCAATTAGTACGGCCGCGCGCTTGTTGTTATAGCTTCCGGTAAAGGTAGAATCTTCTTTTTGCGCCGCCGTAACAGACGTATCGAAAAACCCATCGAGGCCGGCAACCAAATTACTTTTGCGGTTTAGCGGTTTAAGGTAATAAACCGAGCCTGTGGCGGCCAGATATTTGCGTCCATCGCTAAAATTAAGCTGTTTATAGCCCACGCCGGCGCTAATGTTATAAAAATGTTTTTTGTTGAACCCGCCCGGATCAGCACTCAGGTAGTTTTGCGGCCGGTGCGTGTAATAGGTTAAGCCCAGGGTAGCGGCAGGCAGGTTTATGCCCAGGTTTGGTTTGCTTGTGGCGCCGTTAGAGTAATGGTTTAGCCCAATGCCTGCCGATAAAGAAACCGGCTCAGAGAAATGCCATTCGTACTCTAACCTGGTTTGCAGCACCGCATTTATGGCCTGGCTTATAATGGTATTTTTATGATTTTCGTGCAGTGTATAAATTCTGTTAAACCAGGCAATGCCGGTGCCCAGGCGCAGATTTAGCTGTTGCTTGCGGTCCTGCCACATGGGCTTGTTTATGTAAAAGCTAAGCGCAACAGATTTGCCCAGCACCGGCTCGTGGTAATTATAATAATTTAAATTAAGCCCTATTTTGGGGTAGCGGTGCAGCTTATGCCAGGTTTCTTTTCCGGTTGTTTGCAACTGCACATTCAGCTCGGCGCCGTTAGGGTGCGATTGCGCCAGGTGCTTCATGGCCGGGCTGTGCGGTATGGTAAAAGAGCCTTGCCACAAGCCGGTAATGCTAATGCCTTTAGGTTCGGTAATGGTATTATCCGTAGAATCAGCAGATTGGGCAATGCAGGCTGCGGAGGCCAAAAACAGGGCCACTACGAGTAAAAAATACCTGCAAAGTTGCAACATGATAAATACAGGCGGTTGGCCAGCTGCAAATATAACAGAGCGCTTTAAAATTGCTGCCTCACGGGTGCTTTTTTGGCCTTTGCAGCTTGTCTGTGTGCAGAAATTCACCTTTCCTGAAATTAACCGCGAAGTGCGCAAAGATTAACGCGAAGTGCGCAAAGACAAATACTGAAAAAAATGTTCTGCAAGCTTTATCCGTTTGTTTCATAAAAACAAAAGCCCTGTAATATTGGGTTACAGGGCTTTTGGTGTATGGCTTTACGCTGTTAAGCACGCTCCGTCCTCATCAGTTCGGTGTAATATTTATGGAAAAGCGGAATGGTTTCGATGCCTTTCAGATAATTAAAAATGCCGTAGTGTTCGTTTGGCGAGTGAATGGCATCAGAATCTAACCCAAAACCAAGCAGCACAGAATCTAAGCCCAGCTCAGACTTAAACATAGCCACGATTGGAATGCTGCCGCCGCCGCGTGTAGGCACCGGTTTTTTGCCAAACGTATCTTCCAGGGCCATGCTGGCCGCACGGTAGGTAACAGAATCTGTTGGGATAACGATGGGCTCGCCGCCGTGGTGCGGAGTAACTTTTACGGTTACGCTTTTAGGCGCGATGGCAGTAAAGTGCTTCGCGAATTTATCCATTATTTCTTCTGAGCTTTGGTTGGGCACCAATCGCATAGAAATTTTGGCGTAAGCTTTAGACGGAATTACCGTTTTCGCGCCTTCGCCAATATAACCGCCCCAAATGCCGTTTACATCTAAAGTCGGCCGGATAGAAGTGCGCTCCATAGAGGTAAATCCGGCTTCGCCATGAATATCGGTAAGGCCAATGCTTTGCTTAAATTCGTCTACATTAAAGGGTGCTTTAGCAAGCTCGTCGCGCTCTTGCGGCGAAAGCTCCATCACGTTATCGTAAAAACCCGGAATGGTAATGTGGTTGTTCTGGTCTTTCAGCGAGGCGATCATCTCGCATAAAATATTAATGGGGTTGGCCACCGCGCCGCCGTATAAGCCAGAATGAAGATCGCGGTTAGGGCCCGTTACTTCTACCTCCATATAGGCAAGGCCGCGCAAACCAACTTCTATAGACGGCACATCGTTGGCAATTATGCCTGTATCGGATATTAAAATGACATCGGCGGCCAGTTTTTCTTTGTTTCCGCGCACAAAAAGGCCCAGGTTTTCAGACCCAACTTCTTCTTCGCCTTCTATCATAAACTTAATATTGCAGGGCAGCGAGTTAGTTTGCATCATCATCTCGAAGGCCTTTACGTGCATGTACATCTGGCCTTTGTCGTCGCAGGCGCCGCGCGCGTAAATTTTCTCGTCTTTTATTACGGGCTCAAACGGCGGCGAATCCCACAGTTCGTATGGGTCGGCGGGCTGCACATCGTAGTGGCCGTATACTAACACGGTTGGTTTGCTTGGGTCTATTATTTTTTCGCCATACACAATAGGGTAGCCGTTGGTGGGGCAAAGCTCTACGTTATCGGCGCCGGCATCTTTTAGTTTTTGCGCGATAAACTCTGCGGTGCGAAGTACATCGGCTTTAAATTTGGGGTCGGCAGATACAGACGGAATGCGAAGCAGGTCCATCAG
>JAFADQ010000037.1 GCA_023424725.1 Bacteroidota bacterium | reverse complement strand
CCTTAACGGGCAGAATTAAGCCTTATGGCGTCTTTCGCTCGAAACGGTAAGTTTCTTGCGTCCTTTAGCTCTGCGGCGTGCAATTACAGCGCGGCCGTTAGCAGTTTCCATGCGGCTGCGGAAGCCGTGCTTGTTTCTTCTCTTGCGCTGTGAAGGCTGGAATGTCCTTTTCATAATATATAAGGCTAATCGATTCTATTTGAGCCTGCAAAAATAACAGCTTGTTTTGATTTATGCAAGTATTGTTTATTAATTGTTGGTTGGTGATTGTTGAGGGTTAGGCTGTGGTGGGTAATATTATGGCCGATGCAGCTCAAAATTCTGAGAATTCATTAATTCTTCAAATCCTGATTCAGACAAAAACTGCGCGAAACCAACTTACTTCACTTCGCTTATTAAGCTGTCTTCACTCCCGGGCCGTGAGGCCCCGTTGCCGGAACGCCGCTCTATACGCTTCCTTATCTTCGCTATCGCTCAGATTTTTTCTTTCAGAAAAACCAGTCACCCTATAAGGCGGCTAACCCAGCAACTGAAATCGGAAAAATCTCTATTACTGCTTCGCAGGTTCTGGTTCAAACTACTACTCAATACCTTGTCATTGCGAGGCACGAAGCAATCTCCTGTTTTCTAAACCTGCAACGGCCAAAAAACCATCTACTCCAACCAAAAAATATAACCAGTCTGCCACAGGCTCCGCTTTCTCCCCTTCTCATTTTGGAGAAGGGGCCGGGGGATGAGGTTAAACGGTTCAGACAAAATTTCCCATCTTTGCCTATTCCCAAATCAAAAATAAATGCTGCACTACACCATCTCCTGCCCAAACCCAGCCAACAGCCTGCTAAAAATTGAGCTTCGTATTGAAGACATCAGCACCGAAACCCTGGAGCTGCAACTGGCTGCCTGGCGGCCGGGGCGGTACGAGCTGCAGAACTTCGCGCAGAACATCCATAGCATTAGCGTTAAGGGTTTGTACGAAAAGCGGGCGGCGTTTGAGAAAGTGACCAAAGACCGCTGGCTGGTGCAGGTGCCGCCATCGCGCGGACTAATTGTTACCTATTATTACTACGCGCGGCAGATGGATGCTGGTGGCACGTATGTAGACGAAAAGCAACTCTACGTAAACCCTGTAACGTGCATTTTAACGGCTATCGGGAGAGAAAACGAGGCCTGCGAGCTAAAGCTGGATATACCGCAAAACTGGCAAATAGCCACGGGAATGGAAGTTACAAGCCAAAACACTTTGCGTGCGCCGGATTACGATACATTGGTTGATTGCCCGTTTATCGCCTCCGGAACGTTGCAGCACAAAACCTACACCTGCCGGGGCTACAATTTCCATATCTGGATGCAGGGCAATTGCAACCCCGACTGGCCCCGCATTATCCACGATTTCGAGCGGTTTACAGAGACGCAGATTGAAGTGTTTGGCGATTTCCCGGTACCCGATTATCATTTTATTTACCAGATTTTACCATACCGGCATTACCACGGCGTAGAACACGGCAACTCAACGGTTTGCACGCTCGGGCCCGCCGAAAACCTGATGGAGCCGGAGCTGTACAAAGAATTTCTGGGCGTGAGTTCGCACGAATTATTTCATACCTGGAACATCAAAAAAATCCGCCCGGCAGAGATGATGCCCTACGATTTTACCCGCGAAAATTATTTCCGGACGGGTTACGTGGCCGAAGGAGTTACCACATATTACGGCGATGTGCTGCTGGGCCGATCCGGCGTTTTTACCGAGGAACAGTACCTGAACGAGCTGCACACCATTTTTAAGCGCTATTTCGATAACCACGGCCGCCACAACCAATCCGTAGCCGATGCCTCATTCGATACCTGGCTCGATGGCTATAAACCCGGCACGCCCAACCGCAAAGTTTCTATTTATGTAAACGGCGCCATGGCCGCGCTCATCCTCGATCTGGACATCCGCCAGAAAACCAACGGCGCCAAAAGTCTGGACGATGTGATGCGGATTTTATGGGAGCGATTCGGCAAAACCGGCAAAGGCTACACCGCCCAACATTACCGCGACATTGCAGAAGAAGTGTACGGCGATTCGTTAGAAACCTATTTCCGGGAGCTGATAAACGGAAAAGTGCCGCACGAATTTTACCTGCAGCGGCTTCTGCCCTACTTTGGTTTAGAGCTAAAAATCGAGCATTCGCAGGTTATTTCAGAATCTGTTTACGGTTTCCGCACAGAGCAGCGCAAGCTAAAAACCCACGTGTCGGCCATCGCGCCCGGCTCGCCTGCCGAAGGTGTTTTGTCTGTTGATGACCGGATAATCGCCGTAAATGGCCGCCAGCTCGAAAACAATTTACAGGGGCTTTTGTGCCAGACCGGCCGGTGCGAACTTGCTCTTTTCCGCAACCGGTACCTGCACACGGTTTTGCTGGAGCCTAATGGAAGGTTATTTTATCAACAATATACTTTATGTAAGCTGGAAGAGGCAAAAACTGAGGCGATTGGGCTAAAATTGCCGTGGGAAACCTAACCGCAGTTTTAACGGATTAAACGGATTGCGCAGATTTCCGGCAACTGGTTATGTTACGATGCATCGATTATTGACCGCCGCAGCCCGTAGGGGCGAATCGCATTCGCCCTTTTGTTTTGTTGAGGGTTTATGAATAGTTATAAAGAAGACGGATTACCCTGCAAGGCACAAAAAAGCCCCTTCCAGAGCATAAAAACTCGAAAGAGGCTTTTCTATTTTACCCGCTTACGGCACTAAAAACGGTGCCCGCAGGTGTTAATTACTGGTTCCGGGTATCGGAGTTATTTCCGCCCTGCGCCAGGTTACGGTTTGGGTTCTGCACTTTTGTATCGCCGTCCTGCATCGGGCGGTTGTCTTTTCCCATGGGCGTGTTGCTGGCGTTTACGCTGGCCTGGTTCGCGCTCTGGTCTTTATTAGCTTTCGGGTTAAAGTTAGAATTAGTTTTGTGGTCTTCTCCTCCCTTATACTCGTTGTTGGTTGGTTTTTTATTATCAGAATTCATAGCTGTATAATTTAGTTGAACATGCCCGCTCCCTTTTCAGAAGCAGGTTGAAAACCACTATACGACAAAAAGCCACCTCCGGCCGAGATGGCTTTTAAAAGTATTATACCAGGCTGGAGCCTGGCGATCAGGACCGCCAGGCTCCTGCCTGGTATTTTCACAGATAAACCGGGCAGGAACCCGGCGTTACGGATTTACGCTTTCAGCACACTTGCCGGCACATCAAAACGCACCAACTGCACAAACTTCTGAATCCGCTCATCCAGTTCGTCTTGTGTAAGGTTAATAATACGCTCCGGACCGAATTTTTCTACACAGAACGACGCCATAGCCGAGCCGTGAATAATAGCGCGCTTCATGTTCTCGAAGCTGGTATCGGCGGTACTGGCAATGTAACCGATAAAGCCACCCGCGAAAGTATCGCCGGCTCCGGTCGGGTCGAACACATCTTCTAAAGGCAATGCCGG
>JAFADQ010000228.1 GCA_023424725.1 Bacteroidota bacterium | reverse complement strand
GGCCTATAATTCCGGTGCTGGGCACGCTGCTTATTTGCGTAGGCGGCATTGCGGGTAAATTAATGGCGCGCGAACCGGAAGCCTGACCTGTGCTAACAGGTTTTAGGCCGATACGGCACAAAAAATGGGCATCGCAGCCCATTTATTAGTTCTATCTGTAACAGTTTAACTTGCGGGTATTTAGTGCAGGTAAGACGATTGATACGGTTTGCGGATAAACCTCCGGTCTATAGACCAACGGCCGCCGCCGCCAAAGAGCAGTGCCAGCGAAATTCCGATTGCCAGCAAGTGAAACTCAAAGCCTTCGCCTTGCTGTGTGCCATACCAGTTCATAAAAAAGCCATTGGGCAGATGCACCAACACCATAGCCCAAATCATTACGGTGGCAATGCCGGCTGCCGCAATGCGGGTTAAAAAGCCCAGCAAAATAGCAATTGCGCCTAACGTTTCGGTAATAATAAGCAGCCAGATAAGAATTGGATCTAAGCCAAATTGCTGCTGGAAAAAACTTAATGTACCCTCCAGGCCATGCCCGCCAAAAATACCAAACAGCTTTTGCGCACCATGCGGAAAGATCACTACGCTAAGGGCAAGCCTTAAAAAGAATTTCGAGAATTCGTTATCGGTGCGAAAAATACTTTGAAGCATGATCGAGGAGTGTTACCAGCCGATGCAATTTACACAAAGGTAAGCTGCGAATATAGTATTTATTAGATAATAAAATAAAAATAAATTGCCGAATTTACCAGAAGCGCGATTTTTGGTATTACAAACAACATTACTGCCCGGTTTCGCTTCGTATTTTAAGCTTTTTATGTAGAGCTTTGGAGCCAGTAAATAGTATTTTTATAACCGCTATTTGTTATAAAGCAATCCTTTTTACAACCTTACTGCAAATCAGACGTTTAAGTTAGGCATAAACCGCCGCTGCGCGTGCCTTTTTGGCCCCTGCAGGCCGGCTTTAGTAAAAAACTTAACCAGATTTAGTCATGAAAAAGATATTTTTCCCTGCGGCTGTTGCCATTGCTTTGGCATTTTCCGCTACCGATGCATCGGCCCAGCAAACTATAGGCCAGGGTACAAGCAGCGACCGGCCAATGCCCACCAATAGCGAGATAACCGAATCTCAATCCCAAGAGAAGAGAATGACCAACGGTAAACCTATGGAGCAGATCAGGGCTAACGAAACCGATTCGCCGCGAAACCGGAACCAGCCTCAGCAAGATATTCAGAAAACAACACGAAACAAAAAAGCTACTCCGGCAACGGCACCAGCCGAGCGCAGACGCGCTGAGCGGCCAATAGCTCCTACACCGGCTCCGGCCAGGTAATATACAGGTTTAGGCTTAAAGCAGAACAGGCTCCGTATTTATGCGGGGCCTGTTCTGCTTTCAGGTGCAGGTTTACGCCCACTTAAAGTACCCTGGAGCTGGCCCGGCAGCACTTACTATTTTGAATTTGGTTTTTAAAAAGTGTTAAGTGGTTGGGTTGATCTTTTACCAAATAAACCATTATTACCAACAGCGGGTACTAAGAAAATGAGGTGTGAAAAATAGCAGTTTCATGGTTTAGCAAACCGCTGCCGATTTTTTGCCTCAATTTATTTGGTAGTTTTTCCGCCCATTTCGGTAAAAACGCTGTCAATGGGTTCCCAGAGTTCAATTTTGTTTCCCTCGGCATCCATAATGTGTACAAACTTACCGTACTCGTAGGTTTCTATGCTATCCAGCACGGTTACTCCGTTTTGTTTAAGTTTATTTACCAGGCCTTCAATGTTCTGCACCCGGTAGTTTATCATAAACTCTTTTTTAGAGGGTTCAAAATATTCGCTCCCTTCTTTAAATGGGCTCCACTGCAGGTAATTTATTTCGTTTGGGCGGTGCGCATTCCTGAATTCAAAGCTCGATCCCCACTGGTTTACTTCAAGTCCCAGGTTTTCGGCATACCACTCGCGTGTTTTTTCAGGATTTTCGGAGAAAAAGAAAATGCCTCCAATTCCGGTTACTTTAGGTGTGCTATCGTGCGAAGCAATAGATTCGTTTGGTTGATTTTTCTGTTCTGCCATATTTTTTGACGTGTCATTTTTTACATTGCAACTCACTGTTATAAATAAAAAAGCAAAGGGAATAAATATCCGGCGCATAGTGTGATTAAGAGTATTGCCTTTGCGGCAAGTTGGCGCACAATTCTACAATACATATTTGGCTAAAGCAACAATGCTTGGTAAATACCCTGCTATGGCCAAAAAAATGCCTGCCACAGCCCAAATTATGTATTCATATTTCGCTCTGTCCATAATTCTGCCTTACTTTGAGGGTGCAAAAGCGATTAACCACACAAGAGTACCAGCAAGGCATTTTGGCCGGAAACCGGTTAGTTCTTAGCCGTGCCATTACCTTAGCAGAAAGCACTCTCGCCGCAGATAAAGCGCAGGCAAGAGAAGTGCTGGAAGGTGTGTTGCACAAAACCGGAAACTCGGTGCGTATAGGTATTACCGGCGTGCCTGGCGTGGGCAAAAGCACCTTCATAGAAACATTTGGCAAACAATATACCGCACTGGGGCACAAACTTGCCGTACTGGCCATAGACCCAACCAGCCAGCGCACCGGCGGCAGCATTCTGGGCGATAAAACCCGCATGGAGCAGCTCTCCGTCGATCCGCTGGCGTATATCCGTCCATCGCCTGCCGGCGCTTCTTTAGGCGGCGTAACAAATGCCACACGGCAGGCCATGCTGCTGTGCGAGGCTGCCGGTTTCGATACCATTTTTATAGAAACCGTTGGCGTAGGGCAAAGCGAAACATCTGTGCACGGCATGACCGATTTTTTCTTGTTACTGATGCTGGCCGGCGCCGGCGACGAACTGCAAGGCATAAAACGCGGCATAATGGAAATGGCCGATGCCCTCGTGATTACCAAAGCCGATGGCGAGAATAAGAAAAAAGCAATCGGCGCCAAAGCCGATTACCAAAGCGCGCTCCATTTGTTTCCGATGGCAGAAAGCGGCTGGAGCCCTAAAGTAAGCACCTGCTCTGCCCTAACCGGAGATGGGATTACCCACATAGCCTCGGTTATAAACGATTATGTTACTCTGACTAAACAAAATGGCTACTTTAGTAAGCAACGCAACCGGCAACAACTTAACTGGCTGCACGAAGCTATATTGCATCAGTTGGAAGCCGATTTTTTTACCAATGCCAATGTAAAAGCCAACCTGCAGGAGGTAAAAAAGCAGGTGTCGGAAGGCAAATTAAGCCCTTTTGCCGGCGCCGAAAAACTGCTGGTTTTTTTTAAAGAAACGTAGCCTGTAGAAACAAGGCACTGCCTTATCTTGTGAAATTATTATACCGGTTCTTAACAATGTGGCGCGCACCTTGTGCCAGCCAAAAAAATTGGTAAGCCGATAGAACAAACCTCCTGCAAAATATAATTAGGCTGCAGCGGCCAGTAA
>JAFADQ010000213.1 GCA_023424725.1 Bacteroidota bacterium | reverse complement strand
ACGTAGAGGGCAGCGGCACCGGCCTGTATATTGTAAAGCGCATTGTAGAAAACAACGGCGGCCGCGTTTTGGTAGAAAGCGAGCCGGGCATAGGCAGCACCTTTACCGTTAGGTTCTGATAGGGTTGTTTTTGGGCCTTGCAGGTTTAGGCCCATGTTGCGAAATACATTAAATTAATATTTACGCCGCCAAAAAGCGATGGCATCCCTTGGAGGGATGCCATCGCTACAATACGCGCTTTTAATCTTGTTTTACTTTATAATTACCAGTTTTTTAGTGCCCGCAGGTACACCGTCTACTACAAGAGTATAAGTATAAACGCCCGCTGCCTGTGCTGCCACGTTCAGCTCTGCCTGCTCTGCTGTCAGGTCAAGAGTAATGCGTTGCACCAGCCTTCCGGTGGCTACTTCGGCTATTTCTATAGTTGCCGCGGTAGCGCCTTCAGGCAATCGGTAAGGTATGGTTACCGTTGAGTTTGCCGGGTTAGGGTAGGCAGCGCCAAGGGCTGTGGTTAATAGCTCCAACTGCTCCGGTAGCCCCACCGGCGGCTCCTCGAACTGCTGCGGAGGCATGGGCAAGCCAACGTTTGCTATTTTGGCTATAAATGATTCACCTCCATAAAAAAGTGAGCTGTCTGGTAAGAGAAAAGCATTTAATAAACGACCAAGAAGATTAATATTGGCAACCGGCACGTTAGTGGTAACCGGCACATAAGTAGTATCGAGCAACTGCCCCTGAGCAGATATTCTCACAAGTATTATTTTATCACCATTTAATTGTTGAGTTACCATAAGTATCGAACTGTCGGCCATCTCTATCACTTGTGATTTTTCCAAAGATCCCCCAGGTTCATTATGTGTTACCGTCCAAAGCACATTTAATGCGGTATCTACTTTTGCAACCTGTATATACCGCTGTGAATGATCACTACCAAAATTAAACCCGCTAAATACCACTCCCCCATCAGAAACTAAAGTGGAGTTACTATGGTAAGTATTGTAATTAAAGCCTGCCGGGGGTATGTTCAGCAACTCATTTTGCAATATATTCCCGGTGGCATCTGTCTTAATAATTCTTGGAAACCAATTTCCATTTGTTCCGGTTGTGCCAGTAAACATGTATCCACTTTGCCTATCCCGGAAAATGTTTTTTGGGTAGCAAATGGTTAGCAACGGGTCTAAGTAGATTTTGCGCCAGAGAGTATTTCCCAGGCTGTCTGTCGCAATAACTACGAATTTATCACCTCCGCCATTGCCTAATACTTGGTTACTATTCCTTCCACCCGCCATTATTATATATTCGTTTGCTGAGCGGATATATAAATCGCAGGGCGAGTTAAAATTGCGCCCGGTTGGTATTGTTGTAACCCATTGTACTGCTCCTTGCCAGTTTAGCTTAGCCAGGGCCAGCCGTACCGTATCGGTATCATATTGCTGCAGCCCTACAAGGAGTCCGCCCGGTACTATTTTTAACAGGGCATGCATAAAAGTTTGCAAATTTAGGTTAGCGGGAAGCGGCTCGTTCCATATTTCGTTTCCCGAAGAATCGTAGCGGGCCACCCTGGCGGCAGGCAGGCCGGTAAAAACAGCCGCAAAACCACCGTCCGGCAGAGTAACATATTCTAAAGGATAAGTATATATATTGCCGGATGAGTCCGGATTAACTACCGTATGTTCCCAAACTACCTGCTGGCTATGGGCTGCAAAGCAGGTAAAGCCAAGTAGCAGAGTAAGTAAGAGCTTTTTCATAAGAATAAAAAACAGACGAAAAGAAACCCCTGGGCCGGATTCTATTAACAGTTTTACCCTATAATAGCGCCTTTTTTGGTGCCCGCAGGTAAACGGCAAATCAGACCATTGAGCTTAAAACTAAAATTTAAAATCTACAAACCAAAGTTATAATGCAAAAACATTCAATTTTACAATGTTTTATAACCAGGTTTTCCCGGCATAACTTAGCTGGTTTGAATAAACAATTTCTTGTATTCATACCCTGCAAAGGCCAAAAAACCATGCACCAGCACATAAAATCCGCAGGCGCTTGCTAAATTCGCTCTACCTTTGGCTAAACCACCTTGCGCTACATGAAGTTTCTCCGCGACCTTAAGATCAGGAACAAGCTGCTTTTCTTGTTGTTTCTGCTGCTGTTACCGCTAATTTATTTCGTAACGGTAAACATACGGCACGAGCTGCAGGAAAACCGGCTGCTGCAGCAAACTAAAACAGAGCTATTAGAGGCCGATCATCTTTCGGCGCTGCTGCACCAGTTTCAGAAAGAGCGCGCGCGCATTATACTGGCCGCCGCCGGCGACGAGCAGATGTTGATGGAAGCCCGGGCTCAGCGTGCCGTAACCGACGAGGCCGAACGAAATCTACAGCTTTTTTTAACAGCCAACAACCGTTCTTTTCCGGGTTTGGCCTTAATGACAGAGGTGCGGACGTATCGCAACCGCCTCGATCAGGGCACCATCAATATCCCCGAGTTCCGGGCATTTTCTATGCAGATGATCGGCGCTTTTTTAACCCGGCTGGAAGAAAACGCCACCGTGGTTTCTAACTTTGGGATTTCGCGGGAGCTAACCGCTTTCAGAGCCCTTGCCGATGCCAAAGTGCAGCTCGGCCGCGCACGCAGCCAGCTTATGCTTGCCTTGCCGGGCGGGCGGCTTTCATATCAGGACTTTGGCTCGTTTCATACCGTTACCGAAAACCACTCCCGCGCGCTGGTCAACTTCAGAAGGTATGCCACAGAAAGCCAGGCAAACGAAGTGCAGGCTATCCTAAATTCCGATTCTTACAAACAAGCGCTTGGCATTGTGCTGGCCATAGATAAAGATCCGCAGCAAGACCTGGGCAATTACCAGGTCCGGCAGGTTTTCGCGCTTTTCACCCAAAATGTAGAGGCATTCAGAACGGCCGAAAAAAGAATTCTGGCGCAGATAATAGAAAACGTAAACCACGAAAGCGCTAAAAAAGAGCAGGCCGTGCTGTGGCTTATTGTGGGGCTGTTGCTAATTCTGGGGCTTGCCGTGGCGCTGGCGGTATACATCATCAACCTAATTTCTAAATCGTTGGCCAGCCTGCGCTCTGCCGCCGACCGCGTGCGCATGGGCTCTACCGATGTGGCCATTGCCATAAACAGCCAGGACGAGATAGGCGAAGTAGCAAGCGCTTTCAGAGGGGTGATAAAGAAAAACATAAAGCTTACCAAAGTAGCGCAGGCCATCGGGCAGGGCAATTACGATGTAGATATAACGCCGCAAAGCAACGACGATGTGCTTACCTACGCCATCCTCGACATGAAAGAAAATCTGCGCAGCCTCACCCTCGAGAGCAACAACCGCAACTGGATTCTTTCGGGCGTTTCGGGCCTTAGCGACAGCATTTCCGGCGAAACCACGCTTACCAACACCTCACAAAAAGTACTTTCGTTTCTGTGCGAATACACCTCTTCCGAAGCCGGCGTGTTATATCTGCAAACCGAAACCGGAACCCTAGAAGCCGCCTCGGGCTATGGCATACAAGACCAGCTGCACGAGCTGCCCGTTTTTAAACCTGGAGCAGGCAAAATTGGCCTCGCCATAGCCGAAAACGAAGTAAAAGTGCTGGGCGAAATCCCGAACCCGTACCTGAATATCCGCACCGGATTTTCTGACATAGAGCCCGCTACTATCGTAATTATTCCGCTGCTGTATAACAAAGAAGTTGTGGGCGCGATAGAGCTTTGCACGCGCGGCAGTTATAAACCTTTACATCTTAATTATTTCGATGAAATAAGAGAGCGCCTGGCCCTGGCATTTTACACGCTAAACGCGCACCTTAAAACCCAGGAGCTGCTGTACGAAACCCAAAACCAGGCCGAAGAGCTGGAGAGCCAGCAGGAAGAGTTGCGCCAGGTAAACGCCGAATTAAAAGCCAGCGAAGAAGAACTGAAAGTAAGCCAGGAAGAGCTGCAGGAAAAAAACTCGGAGCTGGAAGAAAAAGCGCAGCAACTCGAGGAACAATACGAGGCTATAGGCACCAAAAACAAGGCTCTTGAAGAGGCACGCGAAGCCATAGAGCTGAAAATGCAGCAGGTAGAAACCGTGAGCAAATACAAAAGCGAGTTTCTGGCAAACATGAGCCACGAGCTGCGCACGCCACTCAACAGCATCCTTATTTTGTCGCGACTACTGGCCGATAACACCGGCAGTAACCTAAGCGAAAAACAAACCGAGCACGCCCAGATAATCCATAAATCGGGTGCCGATTTACTGAAGCTGATAAACGAGATCCTGGATCTCTCTAAGATAGAATCGGGGATGATAAACCTGGAGCTGGCCGAGTTTGAGGTAAAGGCGCTGGCCCTGGAAAAACAGTTTGCAGAAGTTGCCAAAAACAAGAAAATACAGTTTACCGAAAGTAACAAACTTAACTCGTTCCAGACTATTACCACCGATAAATTCCGGTTAGAGCAGGTACTGAAAAACCTGGTAGGCAACGCGCTTAAGTTCACTCCCGAAGGCGGCAAAGTAGAGGTAGAGATTTCAGAAGTAAAAGACCGGCCAAATTTCCGGACAGAGAGCCTGCGCACCAGCCCTGAAGTTGTAGCTTTTGCCGTGAAAGATACCGGCATCGGCATTCCGAAAGACAAGTTAGACCTGATTTTTGAGGCCTTTCAGCAAGCCGATTCGTCTACTACCCGCAAGTTTGGCGGCACCGGTTTGGGCCTTGCTATCAGCCGCGAGCTGGCCGGTTTATTGGGCGGCGAAATAATGGTAGAAAGCGAGCCGGGCAAAGGCAGCACGTTTACCTTGTTTCTGCCGCGAAATCTGCAACAAACAGACCAGCAGCAAGGGCCAAAAAACACGGCATCAGCGCCTAACCCAAGCGCTGCCCCGGCGCCTCCGGTCACCACTGCCGATATGGCTGAAGCCGTTTTCGATAACCTGGAAGCGCGCCCCGGCAACAAGCAGGTATGCGTACTGATTGTAGAAGACGATAAGGCGTTTAACGATATTCTGGCCGATTTCGCGCATGCCAAAAATTTTACCGTGCACCAGGCCTACACCGGCAACGAGGGCTTTAAACTTGCCCGGGAAACCAAGCCTGACGCCGTGTTGCTGGATATACATTTGCCTGATATTTCGGGCTGGGAAGTGCTGCGAATGATACGCGCCGATAAAGACCTGCGCCACGTAAATGTGCACGTAATGTCGGCCTACGATAAAGAGGTGATCGGCAATTCTGTAGAGAACGAAGAGTACCTGCCAAAACCGGTTACGCTCGAGATGCTCAACACGGCTTTCACCACTATTGCAGGCCTTTCCGACAGCTCTATAGAAACTATACTTATTGTAGAAGATAACGAGAACGAGAACAGGGCCGTGGCCGAGCTGCTGCTGGCGCACAACATAAAATCGCTCTCGGCTTACTCTGCCGAAGAAGCGGAGCAACTACTGGCAAAAAACAAGATAGACTGCATTATTCTGGACCTGAACCTGCCCGGCATGAAAGGCTACGAGTGGATGGAAAAGATCCGCAGTCAGCAACCCTTAGCACAAATCCCGATTATTATTTATTCCGGCAAAGACCTGAGCGACGAAGAGGAGAAGAAGCTGAAGCGCTTTGCCAACACGGTTATCATCAAAAACGAATATTCTTATTTGCGCCTGCTGGATGAGGTGCAACTGTTCCTGCACAAGGTAAACCAGAAGCTGCCTCTGGGCAACGATTTCCGGATGAAGCTGCACGTGCCCGAAGAAATACTGCAAGGCAAAAAAGTACTGGTGGTAGACGACGACGTGCGCAATGTGTACTCGCTCAGCAGCCTGCTCGAACTTCATGGGATAAACATCGTAGCAGCTTACGACGGCAAAGAGGCGCTGAGCAAGCTTGAATCCGAACCCGGAATAGACATGGTGCTGATGGATGTGATGATGCCCGAAATGGATGGAATAGAAGCCATAACGCGTATCAGGCAAAATCCGCAGTTCCGGAAATTGCCGGTAATAGCGCTCACGGCCAAGGCCATGAAAGAAGACAGAGAGAAATGCATACAGGCAGGAGCATCGGATTATATACCCAAACCGGTAGACACCGAAAAATTACTCACTTTAATGCGCGTGTGGCTGTATGAGGCCTGATGAAGAAGTAATTTTTGAGGGAAAGGTAGAAGAGCTAATAAGCGAGATTTACCATTTATACGGCTACGATTTCAGGGGCTACGCGCGTGCTTCGGTGTACCGGCGCATAAAGCGGTTTCTGCAAAACAAAAACGTGCAAAGCATAGATGTGCTGCGGCCGCTGTTGTTTAAAGACAGTTCTTATTTCGAGAATTTCGTGCAGGAAATTACCGTTAACGTTACGGAGATGTTCCGCGACCCGGGCTTCTTTTTATCATTACGCCAAAACGTTCTGCCTATTTTAAGCACCTATCCGCACATAAAAATTTGGGATGCGGGCTGCTCTACCGGCGAGGAGCTTTTTTCGCTCTGCATTTTGCTGCAGGAAGAAGGCCTGCTGGACAAGACAAAAATTTACGCTACTGATATAAACCAGAAAGTGCTGCGGCAGGCAAAAGAAGGCATATTTCCGGCAAGTAACATTGCTACCTATACATCGGGGTATTACGCTGCGGGCGGTAAAAAGGAATTCTCCAGCTATTATGTGAGCAACTACGGCAGCATGAAATTTAACTCGTCGCTGATCAGAAACGTGGTGTTTTACCCGCACAACCTGGCCACCGACTCATCTTTTAACGAGTTCCACCTGATACTTTGCCGCAACGTACTTATTTATTTTGATAGAGAACTGCAGGAGCGGGTGTTTAATTTATTTAACGAGAGCCTGGTAAGTTTGGGCTACCTTGGGCTGGGCCGCAAAGAAACACTGGCCATGTCGGAGCTGCACCGCAAGTTTCAGTTAACAGACAAAGACAACCGCATTTATCGCAAAACCATCTGATGAATCATGTGTAAATTTTATTTTCAAGGAATGGATGAATCGAATAACGGGAGTAGGATCAAATAACAGGAGGCGCCCCTGGCGCAAGGATTTCCTTGTGCCTGCCGCGTGAGCGGCAAACCAGCCTCTCCCCATGTGCTACTCTTAAAATTTCAGGCACAGCAAATGAGAAGAGAGTTTGAACTTGAAGCTGATCGTTCTGACGAGTTGCCGCTCACGCGGCAGGCACAAGGAAATCCTTGCGCCAGGCCCTTCGTTCTGGCACCTGCTGGTTTGTTCTGTTTCGGAAGCAAAAATTTTATACAAAGGCACAACATCAAAACATAGGCTAATGCAACCGGTTAAACTAATAGTGATTGGTGGTTCGTGGGGAGGAATTCAGGCGTCGTTATCGATCCTGAAAGACCTGCCCGCCGGTTTCCCGGTACCGGTGCTATTGGTGCTGCACCGGCTTAAAAACTACGAGAGCGACCTGGACGGAATTTATGCCCGCCGCCTTAGCCTGCAGGTACGCGAAGTAGAAGAGAAAGAAGAAATAAAGCCCGGTTTTGTATACATTGCGCCGCCCAATTACCACGTACTGATAGAGCGCGATTTTACGTTTTCGCTGGATGTTTCGGAATATGAAAATTTTTCCCGACCTTCCATAGATGTATCGTTCACAAGTGCCGCTAATGTTTTTGGCAAGGCTGCAACGGGCATTTTGCTAAGCGGCGCGAGCAAAGACGGCAGCCGCGGCCTTAAAAGAATAGCCGACAAAGGCGGCATCGCGCTGGTGCAGGATCCTGCCGAAGCCGAAGTAGCCACCATGCCGCAATCGGCCATTAGCTTAATAGAGAATTGTAAAGTATTAACTGTTACTAAAATACAAGAGTATTTACTGGCATTACTATGATGCTGACACCCTATACGGACCACGCTGTGCAAGAAAATAGTACTACTTACGAGGCAAAAGTTCTGCTGGTAGACGACCGGCCCGAGAACCTGATAAGCCTTGAGAGCCTGCTTGCCGGCGAGGACCATAATATAAAATACATTTTTGCTACCTCCGGCGAAGAAGCGCTAAAAATTGCGTTAAAAGAAGAGCTCGCCCTGATAATGCTGGATGTGCAGATGCCCGGCATGAACGGCTACGAAGTGGCCCAATACCTGCACAACACTTCTAAAACCCGCGATATCCCGATCATTTTTGTTACCGCCATAGATCAGGACACCTCTAATATGGTAGAGGGCTTTCAGGCAGGCGCGATAGACTTTTTGTTTAAGCCGCTGCACCCGTTCATCACCAAAAGCAAGGTAGCGGCGTTCGTGCGTTTTTACAGACAGAAAAAAGAGCTGGAAGAGGCAAATAAGTATGCATCGGAGCTGAACCAGAAGCTGGAGAAACGGGTAGAAGAGCGTACCCAGGAGCTGATGCGCATCAACAACGACCTCGATAATTTTATTTACACCGCTTCGCACGACCTTAAGG
>JAFADQ010000101.1 GCA_023424725.1 Bacteroidota bacterium | reverse complement strand
GCGCCACCAGGCCAGAGCCAAAAGCGAGCAGCATAAATGCCCACAACGATATTTTTACCGGCCCGGCGCCTGCTTCGGCAGTTTCGGTTTCGGTTGTAATGGCACCATTTCCGGCATCGGCAGCTATTTGGCCATTTGCGGTATCTACTACAGAGGTTATTTTGCTGCCAGAATCGCTCAGGTCTACTTCGGCGCCGTCTTTTGGCGCTGCCAGGCTATCGGGCCTGGTAGTTTGAGTGTCTTTTTGAGCTAAATTTTGGGTTACGGCAGGCTGTTTTTTGGGCTCTGCAGGTGTGGTAGTTTTAGCTGGCGCAGCGGCACCGGCACCGGCCAGCACTTTTATGTTGGTAAAGCTAAAATCATCCTCGAAAGGAATACACTTGCCGTCTATATCGGTGCAAACCTGGTAGCTGTAGCTGCCCTTTATTACCGGATTGGCTTTCAGGATTTTTACCGTTTGCCTGAATTCGCCGTTTTTAACGAAGTACGTATAATCGCCGCCCCACAAATCGTCGTACTTTTTTTTAGGATTGATGGGCTTTATTTTGCCAACCAGCTCGTACGATTCGTGTGGTTTAAAAGTAAACTCTGTAACCTGCGGGCCAAGGTCCGGATCAAAATCGGAACTGTAGAGATACCAATCGGGAATGATTTTGGCTTTAAAGATAAGGTCTACCTGCTCGCCGGTTTTAACCTGCTCTTTGCTAACGGCGTAGCTCCAGGTGGCCGGTATAAGTATTTGCCCAACGCTTGTTTGAGCAAGCAAAAACAGCAGAAAAACTGCCAAAAAATGTATCGCGATCCGCATTTCGGTATTCGTTCTTAATCAGACAGCTAAGATACGAAAAACGAAGCAACCACAGCCCGAATATATTGGCCACACTATGTTAACGGAATGTGAATTTATGGTTTGGCGCGTAGCAGCCAGATTTTTGGGCCTTGCAGCATCTTCTTTATTGAAACTACCTGCCTGTTTGCATTTTTATTCTTGCTCTACTTCTTCTTCGCGCGATGGGGCCGCGATGCCATCTTCTGTTACTCTAACGCCCTTTAGCCGCGCCTTATACGAATGATGTTCTATTTCGAACTCGTGGCCCTGGGGTAAAAAATGAACTATCAGGTGCTCTACCGCAATCGGTTCGCCGGTATCTACTTCGTCCAGGTTGCTGTATTTTATTGCGCTGCCATCCATTATGGTAACGTTGCCGCTGCCAAAAACCTGAATTTTATTTCCGTTAGACACCATCACGCCCGTTTCTTCGCCTAAACCTACACCCAGGCACGTAGGGTGCCGCGCCACGGCTTGTGCCAGACGCCCAAAACGGCCGCGCTCGGTAAAATGCGTATCGATAAAGAGGTTTTTTACAAAGCCAAGGCCGCCGGTAATTTTAATTTCGTCTTTCAATAAGGTTTCGCGGCCATAGCCTTCGTAAATCATCATGTTAGACATGGCGCAGGCGCCGGCGCTGGTTCCGGCTACTACAAAATCTTTGTCTTTCTGTAGTTTATCCTGCAGTATTTTCAAAAATTCGGTTCCGGTAAGATACGTACTCAGGCGCATCTGGTCGCCGCCGGTAAAAAAAACTACGGTTGCGCGCTCAAGCCGTTTCAGGTATTTGGGGTCGTCGGCCGGATGGGTTTCGTCTATCGGAAGGTAATCGGCATTGCCGCAGCCAAGTTCTTTAAACGCTTTTACATAGGCTTTTCCGGAGCGGGTTGGCTCGCGGGTGGCCGTGGTAATTACCTCTATATGCGAATCGACGGTGCACAAATGGTTTTTGATCAGGAGCAGCAACCCGTCGTCGTCGCCGCCACCAAGTGCCACTAAAGTACCTTTTATGCTGAGCGGGCGTTTTTTTGTGGCCGTAGCGCGTACTTTTGCACCTGAAGTTTTTCCGTTTACCTTCGTTTTTTTACTCTTATCAGAATCGGGCATATATTACCAGTAATAATAATTTTGCGTTAGCCTGTAAAAAACCGGCCGTTGCCTAATACGGAATTGTGCCGCGAGAAGGCGGACAAATTCCCTACTCCTGAAAAGATTTATACACCAACCAAAATATAACCAATTGTATGCGCGTAGTAGCCGAAATACCTCATCCCGATTTTAAGATTACCGTGTTTAGCTGGAACGGAAAATACCTGCTAAAGCTGGAGCGCGGCATGTTTGAGCAAACCTACAAGATAAGCGAAATGGACGTTTCGGGCGACGAAGAAATAAAAAATATGCTCACCGAAGATTTTATAAAAGCCGTTGGCGATATTTTTTTGCAGATGCGCCGCGCGTTGGGCGATGCGATGGATATGGTGTGAGTTTCTTGGAATGAATGGAAGAGTGAATGACTGGATGAGGAATTGGTGCTTCGCAGGCTGGTTTTTGCCCCTCTCTGCCCTGCAGGGCATCTCTACCGAGGGAGAGAAGAAGGAAGGGCGGCTTGCTTACAACCTTTTACAAGAGTTTGCCGGAGCTACGAACTCTTTTCTCCCTCCGGGAGAAATGCCCAAAGGGCAATGAGGGGTTAAAACAAACCTGCGAAGCACCAATTATTTCAAATCCTGTGTATCCAAAATTTTATAAATCCTGTTCAGACAATTGGGCGAATGCAATTCGCCCCTACCGGAACCAACTGCTATACAACACATAATTATCGGCGGTTTTGGCCATGTTGCCGGTTTGCTCTTCAGTAACGGGTTTTATTTTGCGGACAGGTATGCCGGCGTATAAATAGCCGGGCTCGCACTGCATGTTCTCCAGCACAATGGCGCCGGCCGCTATAATGCAGCCCTCTCCTACCACGGCTTTGTCCATCACGATAGCGCCCATGCCTATAAGCACATTGTCGTGAATAGTGCTGCCATGCACAATGGCGTTGTGGCCAATGCTTACATTGTTGCCAATAATTGTTTCGGCTTTTTGGTAGGTGCAGTGAATAACGGCTCCGTCCTGGATGTTGGTTTTGTTGCCGATACGGATGCTGTTTACATCGCCTCGAATAACGGCGTTAAACCAAACCGAGCAATCGTTGCCCAGCACTACATCGCCAACTATAGTGGCATTCTCTGCGATGTAGCAATTTTCGCCCATCGCAGGTTTGGTGTCTTTTACTGGAAGGATGAGTGGCATGTGGGAAGTAGATATTAGAAATAATGACTGGTAAAATGAATTAGCAAAGCAACCATTACGCTGTCATTGCGAGCGATAGCGTGGCAATCTGGTTGATCGGAGCACTAATTTATCAAAAAGAGATTTTGGCTGGCTTTAAGGCTGAAAGTTGGTGAAAGATTTCGTACGCTACCCACCAGATTGCCATGCTATCGCTCGCAATGACCGCAGAATGTTGAGGGATAGGCTTCGCTTTAGTTATCGCTAATCTGTTATTTAGCTAAACACCATCCGCTTCCAGGTTCCTTTATACAAATTGTATTTTAAGGTACTGGGCAAAGCTTTCCACCAATATTTATTCAGCTCCACGGCAAAGCTGGGTTGCATGTAACAGTTAATGGTACAACCTTCGCATTGCGGCAGTTTTCCTTCCAGCGCTACCTGCGCCTGCACTTCTGCAGAGTGCCAAAGTTTAAACAGGTTTTGGCCGGAGATCGGAAATTTTTTTAACCCTAAATGGTAACAGGGCACCATCAGTTCGTTTTCCGGAGAGATTACCAGGGTAGTGCTGGCGGCTTTGCAAACGGGTTTATTAATGTGGTTGCCGCCGTCTTTGCGAAGCTCTATAAAACCTTCGTTTAAATAAATACCTTTTTTGCGGCCCATGGCAGATAGAAAATCCAGCTCTTCTGGGGTTAGCTGCTCGCCGGTTTCTACGGCGTTGTACTCAAAAGCCGGGTTTAAAATCAGCATTAGCTTGTTGGGCTTGCATACCTGCTCGTAAATTTCTTCTATCTGGTGGAGGTTGCGCCGGAAAACGGTGAAGATAATATCGGGCCGTTCGCCCAGGCTTTTGGCAATGTCTATGCTTTGCATCACAAAATCGAAACAGGCAACGCCGCGGCCGGTGTCGTGCTCGTGGCGGTGCGGCGAATCTAAAGAGAAGTGCAGCATATCTACCAGGCCACGCAGGCGCTCGGCAAACTTTGGGTAGAGCATGCCGTTGGTAGTGAGCGTAGTAATAAAACCCATGTCGTGGGCCAGCTTCAGCATTTTATCTATCTGCTGATGCAAAAGTGGTTCGCCGCCGGTAAAATCTATTACCTGTACGCCCAGCTTTTTTAGTGCCCGCAGGTTATTCTCTACATCATCAAGCTTAATATACGGCGATGGTTTTTCCCAAATGTCGCAGAACGAGCATTTTGCATTGCAACGGTAGGTTACATAATAATTGCAAAGTACAGGATGAGAAACCAGGCGCATAAACAAAGGTAAACAATAATAAACTTGCCGGTTAGGCTGCAACGCGCAAAAAAATGGCCGCCACAGCAGAGCGCAATAGCCTACTGTTAACCCAAAGCAATATAATCTGTTATACTTACTCTATTAAATTAGTATACTAACACATGAGCAGCAGCACTTCGGCATCTTCTACTGTACTGCACCAGAAAATGGTGCCCGCTGCTTATTTGGTAATTCTTTCCGGCTTCTGGATGTATACCGGCATTACTACCAACAACTTTAGCAACTGGCTGGCCGAGAGCTCGTTATTTGTTTCAACTATAATAATATTGATTGCCTTTTACCGGCATTTCCGGTTCTCGTTGGTGGCCTATAGCTGTTTTTTCGTGTTTCTGTTTTTACACCTTCACGGAGCACATTACAGTTATCCGAAAGCTCCGGCCGGATTCTGGATCCAGGAGATGCTGCACCTTAACCGCAACCCATACGACCGCCTGGTGCATTTTGGTTTTGGCCTGCTTATGGTTTTGCCTATGTACGAACTTGCCAAAGGACCTCTTACCTTAAAAAAACACATGCGCTGGTGGTGGCCATTAGAACTGGTTCTTGCGCTTAGCATTGTTTACGAACTGGCAGAGTGGCTGGTAGCGGCGGTTATTTTCCCTAATTTGGGTACCAGTTATTTAGGCTATCAGGGCGATATGTGGGATGCCCAAAAAGATGTATCGGCGGCGTTTGCAGGTGCCGTAATAGCGCTGGTTTTTATAAGAATACTAAGACGTTAAAGTAACAAAAAAGCCCTGCTGCGCAAACCACGCAGCAGAGCTAAAAAGTCAAGCCGGAGCAGTCTCAATACGCACTACCCACTACCCAATACCAAATTAAATATCGCCCTTCTCGGCAGCTTTCTTCAGTTTCTCGTTCGCGAAAATGGCAATTTCTACACGGCGGTTTTCCTGGCGGCCTGCTTCGGTGGTGTTTTCTGCCACCGGCTGGTCGGGCCCAAGGCCTACGGTAGTAATACGGCCACCCTGCACGCCACGCGATTTAAGCTGGTTTGCTACAGATTGCGCCCGGCGCTCAGACAAGCCCATATTGTGCTCGCGGCTTCCGGTATTATCGGTGTGGCCCTGAATCAGGATATTGGTATCGGCGTATTTCTGCAATGTTTGCGACAGGTTGTTGATGTTTTCGGTTGATGCGGCGCGAAGCTCCGCTTTGTTTACATCAAACAAAATTCCAGAATCGAAGGTGATCTTAATGCCTTCACCAACGCGCTCTACTGTTGCGCCTTTAAGGTCGTTGCGCAGTTCTGCGGCCTGTTTATCCATGTAGCGGCCAATAGAGGCTCCGGCAATTCCGCCTACCGCGGCACCAATAATGGCCCCTGCAGCAGTGTTTCCGGTTGCTTTACCAATTACGCCACCAATTACAGCCCCGCCACCTGCGCCAATGGCTCCTCCTTTTGTGGTGCGGCTGGCATTGCAGGCCGAAATTGCGAAAGTTATAGCAAGAAAAAGGCAGATATAGGTTACTAGTTTTTTCATCTTTTGTGTTGTTTATTGAGATAATTTGTACTTAGCACTTATACTATATATAGGACTTAAGGGTTTAAGAATTAGCGAAAAGAAAGCCTGTAGGCACCAAAAAAGCCTGCACTTTAGAGTAAATGCAGGCTTTTTAAATTTTTAAGAAAAATGGGATTAAGATGCGGCCACAGTTTTTTTGGCTGTGCCTTTGCCGTTTTTGGCCTCCGCAGGTTTCTGTTCTGCCATGAGCATAGAAATTAAGGTAGCGAGGCGGTCTTTCAGCTCTTTTCTATCTACAATAAAATCTAAAAAGCCATGCTCCAGCACAAACTCGGCGCTCTGGAAACCTTTGGGCAGATCTTTACCGATAGTTTCTTTTATAACCCTTGGGCCGGCAAAACCAATTAGCGCGCCTGGTTCGGCAATGTTAAAATCGCCCAGCATGGCATAAGATGCCGTTACGCCGCCCGTGGTTGGGTCTGTTAGCATAGAGATGTAGGGCAATTGGGCTTCGGCCAGCAGGGCAAGTTTAGCAGATGTTTTGGCCATTTGCATTAAGCTGTAACCGGCCTCCATCATGCGCGCGCCACCCGATTTAGAGATCATAAGAAAAGGCATGCGGTTTTGGCGGGCAAAATCTATGGCACGTGCAATTTTCTCTCCTACCACAGAGCCCATAGAGCCGCCAATAAAAGCGAAATCCATACACGAGATAACCAGGTTTTGGCCGTTTATTTTGCCGTGGGCAGAGCGTACGGCATCGGTAAGGCTGGTTTTGCGCTGGGTAGCTTTTATTCTGTCGGGGTATGGTTTTGTATCGGAAAAGTGCAGCGGGTCGCCAGAGCTAAGGTTGGCATCTAGCTCGGTAAATTTATTATTATCGAACAGTATTGCGAAATACTCTTCGCTGCCTACCCGCTCGTGGTGGTTGCATTTGGTGCAGGTATACAGGGCGCTGCGGTGCTCGGTGGTATTAATTACCGCCTTGCAGCTCGGGCATTTGTACCATAAGCCGTCTGGTGTTTCCTTTTTCTCCTCGGTAGGGGTAAAAATTCCCTTTTCTTGTCTTTTAAACCAGGCTCCCATGTGGTTGGTATTAGGTATAAAGTATTTGGTATAAGGATGTTTGCTGCTGTTTAGGCACTGGCAGGCGGTTTTTTGCCCTTTGCAGGTATGCCTGATCAAAATCCCGAAACAGAATTTGCGTTAATAAAACAGCGCGGCTGCTATTTGGCAATTCCGAAGCTTTAGCTCACAAAAATAAACAAATAAGCCGGTAGTTGCGAAATTACTACCGGCTTACCCGTTCATCAAAATAAATTAGGCAATTGTAATGTCGTTGGCCAAATATACGTCCTGAATAGCGTTTAGCAGCTCCACGCCTTCGTTCATCGGCTTCTGGAATGCTTTACGTCCAGAGATTAATCCCATACCGCCGGCACGCTTGTTAATAACGGCTGTGCGCACGGCATCGGCCATATCGCTCTCGCCTTTAGACTCGCCACCAGAGTTAATTAAGCCGGCACGGCCCATGTAGCAGTTGGCAACCTGGTAACGGGTAAGGTCAATCGGGTGGTCGGTGCTAAGGTCGCTGTACATCTTTTTGTGCGACTTGGCGAAGTTAATAGCCGTGAAACCACCGTTATTCTCTGGTAATTTCTGCTTAATAATATCGGCCTGAATTGTTACGCCCAGGTGGTTTGCCTGCGCGGTAAGGTCGGCGGCAACGTGGTAATCTTTGCCATCTTTCTTAAAGGCGTTGTTGCGGGTGTAGCACCACAAAATGGTAGCCATACCAAGCTCGTGCGCGCGCTCAAAAGCGGCGGCCACTTCTACAACCTGGCGGCTAGATTCTTCAGAACCGAAATAAATAGTGGCTCCAACGGCTGCGGCGCCCAAATTCCAGGCCTCCTCAACAGAACCGAACATGATCTGATCGAACTTGTTCGGGTAGGTCATCAGCTCGTTGTGGTTAATTTTTACCACAAACGGAAT
This sequence comes from Bacteroidota bacterium, assembly GCA_023424725.1. Classification (GTDB taxonomy): domain Bacteria; phylum Bacteroidota; class Bacteroidia; order Cytophagales; family Hymenobacteraceae; genus JAFADQ01. The sequence goes on along the minus strand of JAFADQ010000101.1, from coordinate 3,893 downwards.
TTTGTGCGCATACTTGCGGCTCATCATGGCCAGGTTACCATACGTAGTAGCTACGGCATTGCAACCGCCTTCAATGGCAAGCTTAATAATATTTTCCGGGTCGAAATAAATAGGGTTTGGTGCGAAAGAAGCGCCGGCAGTGTGCTCTATTCCCTGATCTACAGGAAGGATAGAAAGGTAGCCGGTGCCGCCCAAACGGCCATTATCGAACAGCGCCTGAATGTTGCGCAGCACTTGCGGATTGCGGTTAGAATTAGCGAAAACACGGTCTACAAAGTCGTTGCCCGGCACATGGAGCATATCTTTGGAGATGGTTTTGCACTCGTAGCTGAGCAGACTGTCTGCATCAGAACCTAGCAGGGAAACAACACGATCGAGAGCCATTTGGTCTGGTTATGGTATTATTAATGAATAGTTTAACAATCAGGCCGCAAATATACGGGTTTCAGAAATGAAAGACATGATTATGACGAAATTGTTGGTTGCTGGATGTTAATTGTTGCTCGTAGGGGCGAATTGCATTCGAACTTTTGCAGGAATTTGAATTAACAGAATTGGGCTGCGGCGGGCAATTTTATGGCCGTTGCAGGGTAAGGTTTGAACACGATTAATAGATTAATTGGATTACAGGATAAAATCTAATTTACTAATTGTTACAGCATTACAAGGCTGTAGTTATCAAAAACAAATGCTCGAGCGCCTAATCCTGCCTATCTTTTAATTTTCTAAACCGTGTTCGAAAAATAGCAAATGCAATTCGCGCCAACAACTAAAAATCAAACCTTAACTTTGCCGGGCAGCTAAATTTCTTCCTTTTGATTCCGTTTAACAAACCGTTCAGTATCGGCAACGAATTCGCGTATATGCAGCAGGCGCTGGAGCTTGGCAAAATTTCCGGCGACGGGCATTTTACCCGCCAGTGCCACCAATTATTGCAGCAGCGCTACGGTTTCGGCAAGGTTTTGCTAACCACCTCGTGCACCGACGCGCTTGAAATGGCCGCGCTGCTACTCGATATTAAGCCCGGCGACGAGGTAATTGTGCCCGCCTACACCTTTGTATCTACTGCCAATGCTTTCGCGCTGCGAGGCGCTACCATTAAATTCTGCGATGTAACTCCCGATACTTTTAATATTGATCCTGAAAAAGCTGCGGAGCTCATAAATGCACGCACCAGAGCCATAGTGCCGGTACATTACGCGGGCGTTTCGTGTGCAATGGACCAGATTTTGGCCCTCGCAGCCCCCAACAATATTGCTGTAGTAGAAGACGCGGCCCAGGCAATAGACAGTTATTATAAAGGCAAACCGCTTGGCGGCATCGGCACATTCGGCACGTTTTCTTTTCACGAAACAAAAAATATAATTGCCGGCGAGGGCGGCGCGCTGGTAATTAACGACGAAGCTTTTGTAAACCGTGCCGAAATTATCCGTGAGAAAGGCACTAACCGGAGCGAGTTTTTCAGGGGCGAAGCAAATAAATACGAGTGGAAAGATCTGGGATCCTCTTTTCTTCCCTCCGATTTAACGGCGGCTTATTTATTGGCGCAACTGGAAGAAACAGAAAAAATTCAGCAGAAACGAATCGCCATCTGGAACACCTATTATAAGGAGCTGAAAGAACTGGAGGTTGCGGAGAGGCTGCGGCTGCCAATTATCCCTTCGTTCGCGACCAACAACGCCAATCTTTTTTACCTGCTCTGCAACAGCCAAACCGAGCGCGATAACCTGATCACTTATTTATATAACTATGGCATAAAAGCGGTTTTCCATTATTTGCCGCTGCACCAAAGCAGTTATTTCCGGAAACAGCACGATGGCCGCGAAATGCCCGTTACCGAAATGGTAAGCAGCCGCATTATAAGATTGCCGCTGTTTTATTCGCTTGCAGAAACCGAACAAACCCAGGTAATTAAGGCGGTAAAGCAATTTTACTCTAACTAAAATTTAACCCCATTTCTGCTGGTTGGTGTTTTGGTTTTAAAACCAGAAGAGTACCTTTGAGATTATTACCATCCCGATTATTACTAAATTACCATGAAAAGGATCTCTTTTTATCCGGCCATAGTGCTCGCGGCTATGCTTACGGCATCGTCGTGCACAACCATGAAAAAGTACGACGACCTGAACGCCCGAAAGCTGAAACTGGAAACAGAAAAAGCCGATTGCGATAAAAAACTGCAGGCAGAAATTGCCCAGCGCAAAAAACTTCAGGAAGAAGTAACCAAGCTTACAGATTCTAACCGGCTGCTAAAACAAGACACTGCCCAAACCGGTATGATCCTGCGCAAAACAAAATCGCTTTATAACGACCTTAACAGCACTTACGATAAGCTGGTTGCTAACCATAATAAATTAATGGCCAACAGCGCTACCGAATCTAGCAAGCTGAGCAGCGAGTTGCTGGCCCGCGAGGCGCAGCTAAAAAAGCGCGAAGAAGAACTTAAAAAGCTGGACGAAAATTACAAGCAAACCAAAGGCCGGGTAGAAGAACTTAGCGGCACGCTTAAAACCAAAGAGCAACGCCTGATGGAGCTCGAAAAAGCGCTTGCCGAAAAAGACGCCGCCGTTACCAACCTGCGCAACAAAGTGCAGGGCGCTTTGCTTGGCTTTAAAGATAAAGACCTTACCATCGACATCCGAAACGGTAAGGTATATGTTTCTTTGGCAGAGCAATTATTGTTTAAGTCGGGCAGCACCAAAGTAGATCCTAAAGGACAGGATGCGCTGCAAAAACTTGCCAAAGTACTTAAAGAGCAGGAAGATGTAAATGTGGTGGTAGAAGGCCACACCGACGATGTGCCCATTGCCCGCGGAACGGCCGGCATGCAGGATAACTGGGATCTGAGCGTATTGCGTGCTACAGAAATTACCCGCATTCTGCAGAACAATGGCGTGCCGGGCGCCCGCATTACGCCATCGGGCCGCGGCGAGAATGTACCTTTAGATGCCGCTAAAACTTCTGAAGCCCGCCAGAAAAACCGCCGCACCGAGATCATCCTCACTCCTAAGCTAGACGAACTGTTTCAGATTCTGGAAAAAAACTAAGCTACTCTGCTTCTTTTACTATAAAGCCACTCTTTCGGGTGGCTTTTTTTATTTAGCTAAAACTTCAGGTTTTTCTTCAGCGAAATCAAACTGTTTAACCATTTTTTTAAAACTATTTAACAGAATTGGCGCAGAATTAAAATAAAAAATTGTATTTTTTTTAATCTCTTCTACGAAAATCCGACCTGTATGTTGCTACCTTATATTATATAATTGACGAGATTTTTTGAAAAAAGTTACATAAAGGTTGATTAATAAATTATTCGTAAGTATTTGAAAATCAAAGGGCTTATTTTCCGTATAAGGATGTATATCGGCTACCTGACCGGGGTCGAGCTTCTAAACAGAGTGCTCCCCTACATGTCACAAACCGATTTCTACTTTCTATAACCCTTATATATAATACTATCATGAAAACTCAATCTTACTCTAAATATACGAATACGCTTTCCTCAGTTTTCTCTTTGCTTGCCCTGGGCAATTCAAAGCAGTACTTTAAGCGTTCTCAGTTAGCCATTTTATTTTTTACTCTTTTATCTTTTTCTTTTACCGCCAATGCACAAAACGATTACTACGCTCCAGATGCCATATTAACTGCACCGATAAACCCCGAAGGAATCGCTCAGTTTATGGAAAGCCAGCACTCTGGCAACAGCCACGCCAGAATGATGAATGAAGGCGAAATAGAGTCTGATGTATTTGGTAAGATCACCGGTCCGGATACTGTTTGTTCTTACGAAGACATAGCGGTTTACAGTGTTGGTTTAACACACGATGCCAATGGCAATCCACTGCAGTACCACTGGTTTGTACCCGCCGACTGGATTGTACTGGACGGCCAGGGAA